>CAZEWD010000162.1:1642-7047 GCA_964515725.1 uncultured Binatia bacterium (SeqCode) | reverse complement strand
AGTCTATCTACCTGAAATCACTTGAATACCTGCTCGAAATTACCAGGAACTTCAGTTTAGTGATCTTCGGCGATCTTCCCAGTCTCAGCTCAAAGGGTGATTCGCCGCAAACGCAATGCGTTGGTGATCACCGATACAGAGCTGAAACTCATGGCGGCACTGGCCAGCATGGGGCTGAGGAGCAATCCGAAGAAGGGATACAGGACACCTGCCGCCAGGGGCACGCCGAGCAGGTTGTAGACGAAGGCGAAGAACAGGTTCTGGCGGATGTTGCGCATGGTAGCCCGGCTCAAACGCCGCGCACGGGCGAGCCCTCGCAGATCCCCTTTCAAGAGCGTGACCGCCGCGCTGGCCATCGCCACGTCCGTGCCCGTTGCCATGGCAATACCCACATGCGCTTGCGCCAGCGCCGGGGCATCGTTGATTCCATCGCCTGCCATGGCAACCGTCCGGCCCTCGCCCTGGAACTTCCGGATGATTTCCGCCTTGCCCGCAGGCGAAACTCCGGCAATCACCTCGTCGATTTCGAGTTCATGCGCCACGGCCAGACCGACGGCCTCGTTGTCACCCGTAGCCAGGACGATGCGGACCCCCTCGCCGTGGAGACTGCGTACCGCCTCGGGCGTGCTCTCCTTGATCGGATCGCGAATCCCGATGAGTCCCACCGGCTCATCCTCCACCGCAACGGCAACCACACTGAGACCCATTTTTCCCAGACGCGTCAGGAGCTTTGCCAGCGATCCCGGGTCCTCGGGCTGGATGAAGGCTGCGCTGCCCACACGCACACGTTTCCCATCTACTTCCGCGCTGACGCCTTCCCCCGGATAGGAGTGGAAACCGTGTGCCTCCGGCAGCTCGATGCCGCGTTTCTGCGCCTCACGCACGACAGCAGCCGCCAATGGGTGTTCGCTCAAGCGCTCCACACTTCCCGCGGCAACCAGCACTTCACGATCAGTGTGTTTTCCGAATCCAGCGATGCGCTGCACCTCCGGCCGTCCTTCGGTCAATGTGCCTGTCTTGTCGACCACCAGTGTGTCGACACGTTCCAGAATTTCCAGGGCTTCTGCACTCTTGATCAGGATCCCCGCCTGCGCGCCGCGTCCCACTCCGACCATGATCGACATCGGAGTCGCCAGACCAAGGGCACAGGGACAGGCAATGATGAGGACCGCCACGGCGTTCACCAGTGCGTACGTCAGCCGGGGTGCAGGGCCCAGCCACATCCATACAATGAATGTCAGCACCGACACCGCAATCACGGCAGGAACGAAATATCCCGCCACCACATCGGCCACACGCTGAATCGGTGCGCGTGTCCGTTGCGCCTCGCCCACCAGACGCACGATCTGCGCCAGCACCGTGTCACGACCCACCCGTTCGGCACGCATCAGGAAACTGCCATTCCCATTGACGGTCCCGCCGGCCACGTGGTCTCCACTGGTCTTCTCGACCGGAAAGGACTCGCCCGTAAGCATCGACTCGTCGACCGCACTGCTTCCTGCCATGAGAATGCCGTCCACGGGGATTTTTTCTCCCGGACGCACACGCAGAACATCGCCCACCTGCACGGCGCTGAGCTCAACTTCCAACTCATAGCCGTCGGCTGACACGCGGTGCGCCGTGGGCGGAGTCAAATCGAGCAGCGCTCGAATGGCGCTGCCTGTCTTATGACGTGCCCGCAGTTCGAGGACCTGTCCGAGCAGGACGAGAACCGTGATGACCGCGGCCGCCTCAAAGTACACGGGCACACCGCCATGCATCTGCAATTCGGCGGGGAACCACTGTGGAACGAGAACAGCCGCAACGCTGTAAAGGTAAGCTGCCGCGATCCCCAGGCTGATCAGCGTGAACATGTTGAGCGCACCCGTACGCAGAGACAGCCAGCCACGTTCGAAGAGAGGTCTGCCGCACCAGCCTACCACCGGAGTGGCCAGTGCGAATTGCAGGAATGCCAGGGACCGCCCGCCAAACACATGCGTCAGGGTTTTCCCCGGTAGCATCTCGGACATTGCCAGCAGAAACACCGGCAAGGTCAATACCGCACCGATCCAGAAGCGCCGGGTCATATCCGTCAATTCGGAGGTGTCTGGCTCGCCTGCGCCGATCTCCACCGGTTCCAGAGCCATCCCGCAGGATGGACAGATTCCCGGTCCGATCTGCAGGACCTCGGGATGCATCGGGCAGGTGTATTCGGCCTGTAATTCCTCCGCAGATGCAGGAGCGGGCGGCGCCAGATACTTCTCCGGCTCCGCCGAAAAACGGGTGTGGCACCTGGGATTACAGAAATAGTAGGTCTTTCCTTCGTGCACGAACGTGCCGCCCTTTGGCCCCGACGGGTCGACACGCATCCCACACACCGGGTCGCGCGGGATGTACTTTTCCGGATCGGCTGAAAACTTCGCGGCGCATTTCGGATTGCAGAAATAGTAGGTCTTTCCCTCGTGGACGAATGTGCCACCCTTTGGCTGCTCGCGATTCACTCGCATGCCACAGACGGGATCGATCGCGGGCAGCGCCGATTCCAACTGATTTCCCGTTTGTTCCATCGCTCTCACCTCAGCCCCTGGGACGATGTTAGATCCAAAGACGCGATGTGAAAGGTCTCACCGTCCAGCACGGCTACCGTCCTGCCCTGCCGCCAGATCCAGACGCCGTTCAAGAATCTTCCCGTTCATGTCCGCTACGGCATCAGCCAGCGGCTGATTGAGGTCATCATGAATATCGACGATGCCGATGAGCTGATTCTCGCCATCCGGACGCCTCTCGATGGGCTGGTCGACCCACTGGAACCAATGCTCCCCGACAACGAACGGCATCTGTAGGAGTTCCTCCATATAGGCCCGATACGCAGCAGCTTGCGCTTCACCATCTGGCACCTCCGGGAGAAACGGGGGGAAGGATCCCGTCGCGCGGGCACGGCGGTAGAACCACTCCGTGATCAGAATGGGTTTCCCGGTGATGCGTGCTGTTTGCCGTATCCGCTCGAACGGGTCGAAGGAGAGAAAGTCGAGTTCCGCCAGGCGGTCCGCCAGCTCCGGAGTGAGAAGCGAACCCGCGAGGCTACGCACGTCGTAGTTGTTGATCGACATGATATCAGCGGGCCGGGCGAGCGCTTGCAGGACCACAGGAGCGAAGGGAGACACGACGATGCGCGGCCCCAGATTGAGCATTCCCGGGTTGGCGCCGTCGAGGACCCGATCCGCCAGTTCCGCGATATGTCCAGCCACGTGGGCCTCGAAGGCGTACCGGTCGGCAATCCGCTCCGGCGACTCCTTCAGGTAACAGGCATCATCGGCATAGCCGAGAGTGGGAGGACACGTTCCGAGTTTCGCCAGCGACTGCATGTCGTCGAAGGTCGAAAGGTTCGTTGCCCATACGGTGTTGAAGCGCTGGACATCGCCGCCATACCGGCTCGTGAAGAAATCCTGCATTTCCTGTTTGCCCGGCGCGCCGGGAGGCTGCGCCAGATACGCTTCGAGGTGTCCGCCACCGGCCAGAACGGCCGGGGCGTAGGGCGCTTCATTTTCCGGGTAGACTCCGATGCACCAGGGATCCTGGGCGCAACGCGCGATCAATCCCCCGGGAGCAGCGAGCTGCCGCGCCAGCTCTTCGGCGTTTGGCGCAAACACATCCCGGCGGGGCACGGCGGAAGGTGGAGCGCCGCTCAGGCGCGGCATGGCGCCATAGAACTCAGCATTCACCGCATAAGGAATCGTGCCGGCAAAGCGATCAAGATCGGCGGCGCCCATCCAACCGCCGAGGGAGCGGATCCCCAGTGCGCAGAAGCGCGATGAAGTCGAAGCGGCCCAGGCCTCGGCAGAGCCATGTTTCTCCAGGTTGTTCTCCAGATACGGAGAACGGTTCGTCCCCTGGATGTAGTCGCCTACGATATCGACGCCGGTCGGACCATTGGAGAAGAAGGCGTGTCCCAGCGGCGTGATCAACCACCACACCCCATCGACCTGTTCGACACGGAACCGGCCTGTGGCCTCACGCCGGATTCCTTTCCATCCGCCGTAGAGGTCGAAACCGTAGCCGCGAAACGCGGCTGAATCGCAGGCATCCTCCGACACGGCGTCCGCCGGATCGATCGGAGTCTCGACGGATACCCGATCTGTTCCGCAGCCTGCCAGAAAACCAGCAAGAAGAGTCCCCAGGCCCACTGACACCCACACTGTGCTGTTCCTGATCCCTGATCGGCTCATGAGAATCGTTTTACGGCCAATGCGTACCGAAGGCGAGTCCAGACAGCAGATCACACTTACCAGAAATCCCACCCGTTCCGCGGTTTGCCGCCGGGATCGGACATCTTTTCGAGCAGGAAGACCTGTACCGATCGCGGCGTTGATTTCTGCAGCACGGAGTTTCGCGTCACGTTGGATCGGCGCTCGTGCGATCAGGCGGACGCTTCCACCTTCACCTCTTCTTCTGGAGGGCGGACATCCGGAAGGTATGCGGCAAGGAGGCCGAGAAGCGGCAGGTAGGCGCAGATGTGATAAACGAAGTCGATGCCGAAACGGTCTGCCAGGAGGCCCAGAACCGCCGCACCGATACCGCCCAGGCCGAAGCTGAAGCCGTAAAAGAGTCCCGACACCATACCGATACGGTGCGTCAACATGTCCTGCGCGTATACGATGATTGCGGGAAATGCCGAAGCCAGCACCAGACCGATCACCACACTCAAAGCAATTGTCCAGCCGAGT
Source organism: uncultured Binatia bacterium (SeqCode) (assembly GCA_964515725.1). Lineage (GTDB taxonomy): Bacteria > Desulfobacterota > Binatia > HRBIN30 > HRBIN30 > CAZEWD01. Next base: position 2,344 of record CAZEWD010000162.1, on the reverse strand, counting down.
CCGACAAAGGGAAGCGCCAGAGTGAACGGCGCGCAGCCGAGGATGGAAAACCAGATGACTCGCTTGCGGCCAATGCGGTCGCCAAGCGGTCCACCCAGGAGGGTGCCTGCCGCCACCGCAAAAAGAAACAAAGCCAGCAGGTTCGCTGCCGTGTGCACGGACAGACCGAAGCGGTGCATGAGGTAGAATTCGTAATAGCTGCTGAAACTTGCCAGATAGAAAAACTTGGAGAAAATCAGGGCGAGCAGGATTCCCACCGTGCGCCGGACGACGGCAGGTGGAAAACGGTGGGGTCCACCGGCCGCATGCCGCCCTCCCCTCTGTGCAAGATGTTGGCTGTACCAGCGGCTCACCTGTAACAGGATGACGATGGAGAGCAGAGCCACCAGGCCAAACCATCCGGCACTCGGACGGCCGAAGCGGAGGACGATGATCGCAGCAAAGAACGGTCCCATTGCCTGGCCGAGATTGCCACCAATCTGGAAGAGCGACTGTGCAAAACCATAGTGCCCCCCCGAAGCCATCCGTGCCACACGCGACGATTCCGGATGGAAGGTTGCCGAACCGCAACCGATGAGCGCCACAGCCAGGAGCAGCAGCGCGTAATTCGGTGCCACGGCCAACAGCAGCAGACCCGTTAGCGTAAAGCACATGCCAACGGGCAGCGTATACGGGAGTGGGCGCTTGTCGGTCACGACACCG
>CAZEWD010000162.1:0-1632 GCA_964515725.1 uncultured Binatia bacterium (SeqCode) | reverse complement strand
CCGACCAGAGGCTGCAGGAGAGAGGCGGTCATCTGGAAGGTGAGAGTGATGATCCCGATCTGCACGAAGCTCAGATGGAACTCGTCCTTCAGGAGCGGGTAGATCGTGACGATCACCGACTGCATCATGTCGTTCAGCAAGTGCACGAGGCTGACCGCCCCGATCATGCTGTAACGGGCAGGTGTGGCGTGCACATCTGTTCGGAGGTGGGGCACGCCCACGATGGAGGGTTCGGGTCTGTTCCTCATGGATCGATCGATGTCTCGTCGACTGGCGGGTTACACGCTGACTTTCCCCTTTAAGAAACGAGCTTTCGCGACGCCAGTGCAACAGACCAATCGGTCCCACAGACAGGGCGAGTAGTCCCCACAGGGAGGTGTCACGACCGGACGGATGCCACCAATTGGCTACGCCTGAAACAGCCCGCTTTGCGCGAAGCGAATTCGCGCGACCTGAATCCTTCTGCCGGGTCCGTGGCCGGCAAAGATCTTTTCCCGGTCCAGAGCCGGTCAGTCGGTCAGATCGATCGTTTCACCGGGGACGGCTGGACGCACATTCCAGCCCAGTTCCCGTTTAAGTATTTCTGTCAGCGCGTTCGCGGCCTCCGGCTCGCCGTGCACGGTGAACACCTTGCGTGGCCGGCGCGTGAATCCTCTGGCCCAGCGGAGCAGCTCACTCTGATCGGCATGCGCTGAAAAACCGTCAAGCGTAACGACGGTCGCTCGGACCGGCACGTCGATGCCGTGGATGCGCACCGTACGTGCCCCTTCCTGGAGCGAGCGGCCGCGCGTGCCTGCTGCCTGATATCCCGCGAGAAGAACCGTGGTGCGCGGATCCGGGAGGCGCATCTTGAGGTGATGCAGCACACGACCGCCCGTTGCCATGCCGCTCGCCGATATCACGATCATGGGACCCGTCCGTTCGTTCAACGACTTCGACTCGGTGGCGGTGCGAACGAAGCGGGAGTTCCGGCACGCCAGAGGCGAGCGCCGTTGATCCGTGAGAATCTGCATATCGAGATCATGCTCTTCCGGATGGCGGCAGTAGATATCCGTGACATCGATGGCCATCGGGCTATCGACAAATACCGGTAGAGACGGAATGCGCCCGTCATCCTCGAGTTTACACAACGTCCAGATCAACTCCTGAACGCGGCCGACGGCAAAGGCTGGAATGATCAGCGCGCCACCACGCTTGACGGCATCCTTTACAACTTCGGCCAGTGCACCTTCCGGATCGGGCGAATGGGTCCGATCGCCATAGGTCGCTTCGATCAGGAGAATATCCGCTTCAGACACGAGTTCGGGATCCCGCAGGATCGGCCGGTCCCAGCGGCCCAGATCACCTGAAAATACCACGCGCTGCCGGTCTCGCTTACCGAGTTGTAGCTCGACGGTTGCCGCGCCAAGGATGTGTGCCGCGCACCGGAACAGAGCCTTTGCCCCTTCGAGAACGGGAAACTCCCGCTCGAACTCGAAGGGCTGCGTCAGCTCGAGGGCCGCTTCCGCATCCGCCCGAGTGTAGAGCGGCAGCGCCGGCTTGTGTTTGGAATAACCGTAGTGGTTGGCCCGTTCCGCCTCTTCTTCCTGCAGATGTGCCGCATCGACTAGAAGAACATGCAACAGATCCTCG
>CAZEWD010000161.1:1699-7150 GCA_964515725.1 uncultured Binatia bacterium (SeqCode) | reverse complement strand
GGAAAGGAGTGCGTTGTATCCCTCAGCCATGGAAGTCGCTCATCGCCGCCCCTGGACCTCCTGTGGCGTTCAGGATGCCCTGTTTGAGGCGGCGCACGAATTGTCCCACCTCCTGCACCAGATCGGCCTGGCCGCGGTACCGGTCGACCAGTCGCATGATGGCGCTTCCCACGATGACCGCATCCGCAAACCCCGCTACTGCACCTGCCTGTTCAGGCGTGGAGATCCCGAAGCCGACACCAACCGGCAGCCGCGTTTTGCCCCGTAAACCTTCCACGACCGGCCTCACTTCTTCAGGTTGCATCGGTTTCGCTCCCGTGACACCGGTTACGGACACGTAGTAGATGAACCCGGCGGCGTGCCGAAGCACCGTCCTGACACGATCCGGGCCGCTGGTGGGTGCCAGGAGGCAGATGAGGTGGACTCCCACCGGCCTCGTCCACTGCCGGAGCTCCTGCGCCTCATCCGGCGGCAGGTCGACGATCAGAAGTCCGTCGACTCCAGCCTTCACCGCATCTGCCGCAAAGCGCTCAGGGCCGTAATGGAAGATTGGGTTGTAATACCCGTACAGAACGACCGGCGTATCGTACCCGGCGCGAAAATCGGATACGACCTCGAAGGCGCGGGTGAGCGACGCTCCTTGCCGCAAACCGATTTCCAGCGAGTGTTGCAGTACGGGTCCGTCGGCCGTCGGATCCGAAAACGGCACGCCAATCTCCAGCAGGTCGGCGCCGTTCTCTACGGCGGCGCGCATCAGTTCACGGGTCGTGTCGAGGTCTGGATCGCCCAGGGTGAGAAACGGGATCAGGGCGACCTGTCCCCTGTCTTTCAGGCGGCGGAAAGTTTGATCGATTCTGTTCATGCAGGTCTCGTAATCCCAGGCGGCCGCTAGAGGGTGACACCCAGTGCTGTTGCCACGGTCCCCATGTCTTTGTCGCCTCGGCCCGAGAGATTGACGACAATGATCTGTTCCCGGTTCAATCGGGGCGCCAACCGAATCACATGGGCCACGGCGTGGGCTGTCTCCAGCGCCGGAATGATGCCTTCGGTACGTGTCAGAAGCTGCAGCGCCTCCAGCGCCTCGGCGTCGGTGGCGGAGACGTATTCTGCCCGTCCGGTCTGGTGGAGATAAGCGTGCTCGGGCCCGACACCGGGATAATCCAGACCGGCCGAAATGGAGTGTGCAGGCCGGATCTGACCGATCTCATCCTGCAGGATGTAAGTCTTCTTGCCATGCAGGACCCCGATCGAGCCGGCAGAAATCGAGGCCGAGTGCATGCCCGTTTGGAGACCACTACCGCCCGCTTCCACACCGATCAGCCGCACATCGGCATCCTGCAGGAACGGATGGAAAAGGCCCATAGCGTTGCTGCCACCGCCGACGCATGCCACGAGATAATCGGGGAGTTTCCCTTCGAGTCCGACGATTTGGCGGCGGGTTTCACGACCGATCACAGACTGAAAATCACGCACGATCATGGGATACGGATGCGCCGACATCGTCGAACCAACCAGATAGTAGGTTTCGCCGACATTCGACACCCAATCGCGCAAGGCCTCGTTGATGGCATCCTTCAGCGTCGCACTGCCTGAAGTCACAGAACGTACCTGTGCCCCCAGGAGTTTCATGCGAAAGACGTTCAGGGATTGGCGGTGGACATCCTCACGTCCCATGAAGACTTCGCACCGCATATCGAACAGCGCCGTAGCGGTGGCCGTGGCAACGCCGTGCTGGCCAGCGCCGGTCTCCGCGATGATGCGCCGTTTCCCCATGGCACGCGCCAGCAGAGCCTGACCGAGGGCATTGTTGATCTTGTGGGAACCCGTATGACAGAGATCCTCACGTTTGAGGTAAACCTTCGCGCCACCGAGTTGCTCCGTAAGACGGGCAGCAAAATAGAGTGGCGTCTCACGCCCGACGTATTCACGCAGGTAACGAGCCAACTCGCGGCGAAAGACTCGATCTCGGCGAATTCGGCGGTACGCCTGTTCCAGTTCGATGAGTGCGGGCATCAGAGTTTCGGCGACATAACGCCCGCCAAAGATCCCAAAATGGCCGCGACGGTCAGGCAGCGCGTACATTCTCGATGAACCTCCTCATGAGTTCCTGATCCTTCTTCCCCGGGCCAGATTCGACGCCGCTCGCTACATCGACGGCGTATGGTCGTACGGCACGCAGAATGGACACAACGTTTTCGGCAGCCAATCCGCCCGCCAGGATGAGCCGGCGTGGATCGAGTTCGCGCAACCACTCGATCGGCACGCGGTGTCCCGTCCCGCCATACTCCCCTGGGACGAAAGCATCCGCGAGAATCCAATCGACCGGATAGTGGACCGCAGCTCGCGCAGAGGCTGCATCTCGGATCCGTAGCGCCTTGATTACGGGAAGGTTCCAGCCGTGACAGTACTCAGGAGGTTCGTCACCGTGGAACTGCAACAGGTCGAGTCTGACGTGCTGTCGCAACGCCTCGATCTCTTCGACGCGAGCATTCACGAAAACGCCTACCACAGGAACACGCCGATCCACCGCCGCAACGATCTGTGCAGCCTGCGCCGGCGACACCATCCGCCGACTCCCCGAGTAGAAATTGAGCCCGAGAAAATCCACCCCCGCTTGCACTGCCGCAAGGGCATCCTCGACGCTCGTGATGCCGCAGACCTTTACCTTTACCATGGCATCGTCCGGCCGCTTCAGCCCAGGAACTCCGCCAGCATCTCACCGGGGTCTGCCCGGCGCATCAGCGATTCACCGACCAGAAACGCCCGCACACCACAGCATTCCAGGCGCCGCAGATCCTCAGCCGTTTCAATCCCGCTCTCCGCCACGACCAATACGTCCCGGGGCGTCATCGGCATCAGATCTTCGGTTGTCGCAAGGCTTACATGGAAGGTGCGCAGATCCCGGTTGTTGATCCCGATCACGGTCGCGCCGGCAGCAATCGCCCGTTCGAGTTCGTGCCGGTCGTGCACCTCTACCAGTGCGGTCAGATTCAACTCCTCGCACACGAACTGCAATTCACGCAGTTCTTCGTCCGACAGCATGGCCACGATCAGCAGCGCCGCATCCGCCCCGTAGGCGCGCGCTTCGAAGAGTTGGTAGGGATCAAAAAGAAAATCCTTGCGCAGGAGAGGCACACCGACCGCCATACGGATTGCCGCCAGATATTCGAGACTTCCCTGGAAATACTTCTCCTCGGTCAACACTGAAATCGCCGCCGCACCCGAGCGTGCATACGTTTCGGCAATCCATACAGGGTCGAAATCCTCCCGGATCACCCCTTTCGAGGGAGAGGCTTTTTTAACCTCGGCAATGATGGCCCGCTGGCGCGACCGCAGTGCCGCCGCAAAATTCATCCGTGGCGCGTGAAACAAGGGGCGCCGCCGCAGATCGTCCAGCGATACGCGGCGCTTCACCTGCAAGAGTTCAGCGTGTTTGGCACGAAAGATGTCGCCCAGAATCATGCGTTCGAATACTCCACGAGTTGCGCCAGCTTCTGCGCGGCACGACCGCTCCGGATCGACTCTTCCGCCCGCCGCAGACCCGCCGCAATGGACGGAGCAAGGCCGGCGACGTAGATGGCCGCTGCCGCATTGGTGATGGCAATGTCACGCCTCGGACCGCTTGCGTTGCCGAGGATGCCCCGAATGATCTCGGCGCCCTCTTCGCGGGTGGCACAGGCGAGATCGCCCCGTTTGCAGGTCGGCATCCCAAGCGATTCCGGATCGATGGAATATGTCCTCAGCGTGCCATCCCGCCACTCGGAGACCTGCGTCGGTGCGGTCAGTGTAATCTCGTCCAGCCCGTCTTCTCCGTGTACGACGAGGGCATGTTCGCAACCGAGCCGCGCCAGGGCCCGCGCCAGAGGCTCCGTCCACTCCGCGGCAAAGACGCCGACGACCTGGCGTCTGGCGCCTGCCGGATTCGACAGGGGTCCCAGCAGATTGAAGATGGTGCGCACACCGATTTCACGGCGAAGTCCGGCTGCGTGCCGCATCGCCGGGTGGAACGCCGGAGCGAAGAGAAATCCGAATCCGATCTCATTGATACAAGCGGCAACACGCTGCGGGGGCAGATCGATCCTGACTCCCAGCGCCTCCAGGACATCCGCACCGCCCACTACACCGGAGATGGCGCGGTTACCGTGTTTGGCAATACAAACGCCACTGCCGGCGGCAATGAACGCAGCCGCTGTGGAAATGTTGAAGGTCCCGCTCTGATCTCCGCCCGTCCCACAGGTGTCGACGACATCGGTCCGCAGTGGCGTGATCGACTCGGCACAGGCGCGCATGGCGCGAGTCGCGCCTGTGATTTCCTCGACCGTCTCCCCCTTCATGCGCAGAGCTGTCAGGAGTGCGGCAATCTGTGCTTGTGTCCCTTGCCCCTGCATGATGCTGCGGAACACCGATTCGATCTCGCTTTCTTGCAGGGAATGCCGCAAGACGACACGGGCAATGGCGGCGCGGATGTCCACCTAGGCCCTCAGTGTCATGTCGAGAAAGTTCTGCAGCAGGCGTTTCCCCTCGACGGTGAGAATCGACTCGGGATGGAACTGGATCCCCTCGACCAGTTGCTCTCGATGCCGCACTCCCATGATCTCCCCTTCTCTGGTCCACGCGCTCACTTCCAGACACGGTGGCAGTGACGCTCTCTCGAGGAGCAACGAATGGTACCGGGTGGCATCGAAGGGGTTGCTCAGACCGCGAAACAACGCGCGGCCGTCATGCTCGATGGGAGAGGTCTTACCGTGCATGAGGCGTCCCGCCCGCACCACCTTGGCTCCATACGCGACACCGATGCTTTGGTGACCCAGACATACCCCAAGGATCGGTACCGTGCCGGCAAAACGCAGGATCGCATCCACCGAAATACCGGCTTCGTGGGGAGTGCCCGGTCCCGGAGAAATGACGAGTTGTTGCGGTCGTAGCGCAGCGATCTCATCGAGCGTAATCTCGTCATTGCGTGAGACCCGCACCTCCGCCCCCAGTTCCCCGAAGTATTGAACCAGGTTGTAGGTGAACGAGTCATAGTTATCGATCATCAAGAGCATGGCGGGCCCTCGACCGGAACAGAGCCACGCACTCGACCTGCCGGCGCCATCGTCTCGGCAAGACGAACGGCGTGCAACATGGCACGCGCCTTGTTCACACACTCCGCATATTCCTGCTCCGGCGTCGAATCGGCAACGATACCGGCCCCCGCTTGCACGTAAAACCGCCCATCTTTCACGACGATGGTGCGAATGGTGATGCACGTATCCATATTCCCGGAGAAAGCGAAGTAGCCGATCGCCCCACCATAGATCCCACGGCGCACCGGCTCGAGTTCGTCGATGATCTCCATGGCGCGGATTTTCGGGGCGCCGCTCAACGTGCCCGCCGGGAAGGTTGCGCGAAACGCATCGAAGCAATCGAGCCCAGGCTGCTGCCAACGAGTCGAAATCAATACTACCA
>CAZEWD010000161.1:0-1689 GCA_964515725.1 uncultured Binatia bacterium (SeqCode) | reverse complement strand
GAGCCCAGCCGCAAGTTCTCCCCGCACATTGGAAACGAGATGCATGACGTGGGAGCACCGTTCAACGATCATGCGCTCGGTCACCGCCACGCTGCCGGTAGCAGCGACCCGGCCAATATCGTTGCGGCCGAGATCCACCAACATGATGTGTTCCGCGATCTCTTTCGGATCGGCGCGTAGTTCCTCTTCGAGTTCGATGTCACGCCTCTCCTCGGTGCCACGAGGCCGTGTGCCCGCGATGGGCCGCACTGTCACCTCACGGCCTTCGAGACGCACCATGACTTCCGGCGAAGAGCCAATGAGCGTTGCACCGCCCAGACGGAGATAGAACATATACGGCGCGGGGTTTACCGTGCGCAAACAGCGATAGATGTTGAACGGATCGGCGCGCAGAGGCCCTTCGAAACGCTGTGCGAGCACCACCTGAATGATATCGCCCGCCACGATGTACTCCTTGGCGCGCTGCACCATATCCTCATACTGCGCCTGCGTCCGATTCGATTCCCACGCCCCTGGCGCAAGACCTTCACCGAGTTCAGTGGCGACATTCACGGTAGCTTTCAAGCGGTGTGCCAGAGCATCGATCCGGGCGCAGGCCGCATCGTAGCTCGCCCGGAGGTCCGTCTCCGGACCGACTTCGGCATGCGTGACGACCGTGATCTTGTGCTTCGTTCCATCAAAGACCAGGAACGTGTCGACGAGCATGAGGTACTGGTCGGGCAGATCGAGATCATCGAGCGCGCGATCGGGGAGCCGTTCGAAAAAACGTGCCATATCGTAGCCCACGTAACCGACAAGCCCCCCGGCAAAGCGCGGCAGTCCTGGAATCTGGACAGGGCGATACCGGCGCAGGAATTCCCGGACCGCCCTGAACGGATCGGCGACCTCGGTGGGCGCGGGCAAAGCGCCGGGCGATCCGATCGTCACAGCACGGCCTTTGCTGGTCAGGATGAGGCGTGGCTGTACCCCCAGAAAACTGTATCGGCCCCATTTCTCCGCGCCTTCGACGCTTTCCAGGAGGAAGGCATCTCCACCGTCGTCGATCTTCAGAAACGCCGACACCGGGGTTTCGAGATCCGCGAGGATTTCACGAAAGACAGGAACCAGATTGCCCTGTCTGGCCAGAGCACAGAAATGATCGAACTCGGGTTGGTGCATGACGGCTTACTGTGGTGTCGTGTAGGCGTTGGTCATACCTTCTTCACGCAGGCGATTCTCGAGTTCGCGTGCGCGTGCTTTTTCGCGGTTGCTGAAGCGCCCGACCCGGATCCGGTACCAGGTCGGTCCGCCACGTGTTGGTGCCTGCACGGTATACGCATCGAACCCTTTCATCCGCAGGCGTTGGGCCTGTTGCCGAGCCTCCTCCAGGTCGGTGGTGGCGTTGACCTGGACGGTCCAGCCCGCATCGGCCCAGCCGTTGTCATTGCTGGCAACGGCTGCCGTCGGTGTCGGATTGGGGCGTCTGGTGAAGGTTGCGCGCGGCGTCGGGCGTCCTACCGGCATCGTGGGACGTGCCTCTGTCGGGAAAACCACCAGCCGTGGCGCCGTCAGCGTCGGCTGGATTCCGCGTGTGGCCAGGGGAGTCGAAGGGATCTGTTCACCCGGCTGGGCAGCGGGTGCTTCCTGCAAGCGCTCTTCCGCTTTCTGCTTCATCCGCTCGTAAAAGGCGCGACTCGCTTCTTCTTCGAC
>CAZEWD010000160.1:0-7208 GCA_964515725.1 uncultured Binatia bacterium (SeqCode) | reverse complement strand
GGGATCACGAACGGTGGGGTCTGAAGACCACCGGCTACTACACTCACGTCAATGATTACATCGATGCGCGGCGATGCGATTTCGGTCAATGCAGTCCAACCAACACAACCACCACGCAGGGGTTCGTCTTTCTCCAATACACGAACCACAGGGCACAGCTCTATGGCGCCGATGTGGCGGGGCATCTGCTCCTGATCGATACGGAGGTATATGGCAACCTCACGGCAACGGGACTCCTGAATTACGTCAGAGGCAAGAACCTGACCACGGGAGACAATCTCCACGGGATCATGCCGTTCAACGTGAAGTTCAACCTGACACACCGTCTCGGCACATGGACAAATACCGCGGAAGCGCAGTGGGTCGCCGCCCAGCATCAGGTGTCACGCGTTCGTAATGCCGTGCAGACGGGGGATTATCCGCTTTTTCATCTGCGGACTGGCTACGTTTGGAAGTTCCTCCGGGTCGATGCCGGTATCGAAAACCTGCTCGACAGGTTCTACGCGATGCCACTGGGCGGAGCGTATCTCGGACAAGGTCCATCCATGACTACGAACGGCATTCCATGGGGCGTCACCGTCCCCGGTCCGGGGCGATCGTTCCACGTCGCTCTCAACCTTTCCTACTGAGGCAACTGATGATGCCAGAGACACAATCCGTGGGCCCTTTCAAACAGACCACATTGCCAGCGCGACTTCTTGCCGCCGTGTCCCTGATTCTCCTCTGGGGATGTGGTCAGGGACCGGCGATCGAAGCGCGCCCGCAGAACATTCAGTTCGGCCCCGTGCCATCACTCCGATTGTACGGGACAGCGACGGTCACTGCTTCGGCGACTTCGGGCCTGACAGTCCGCTTTTCCAGCATCACGCCCGAGATCTGTTCGGTCGTCCAGGACTCGGGTCTGGTCACATCGCTTGCCGCGGGAACCTGCATCGTGGCCGCCAACCAGCCCGGCAATGATCATTTTGCCCCGGCACCTCAGGTGACCCAGGAGATTTCTGTCCTCTTTGAATCTGCTCAAACGATCGTGTTTGGTCCCACGCCCCTCCTCAGCCTGGGCGGCACGGCCTACGTATCGGCCCAAGCGACTTCCGGTCTCCCGGTCCGCTACAGCAGCCTCACACCAACCGTTTGCACGGTCGATCCCAGCAGCGGACTCGTGACGGATCTCACCGCTGGCGACTGCATCATCGCCGCTGACCAGGAAGGCAACGCCGAGTATGACCCGGCACCCCGTGTCACCCAGACGATCACGGTGACCCCTGCACCCGAGGTGACGGTACCAGGGTCACCCGAGTGGGTTACCGCCACACTTGCGGGCCCAGGCGGCGGCGTAACAAAACCAAATGTCGTGACGGTGAGCATCGGGCCAACCTACAGCGGCGGCAGTCCGATCACCGGATACAAAGTGACCTCGCGGCCTCCGGGAATTTCGGCAAGCGGTACGACGACACACATCGATGTGACCTGCCCCTCGACATGCGCGGGTTACACTTTCACAGTCGTGGCCAGCAACCAGATCGGTGACGGACCCGAGTCTGCGGAAACCCACGTGATCACCACCTATGACGTGGTCGAAACCTTTCTCGAACCAGACACCCAACCCAACAACACAATCTTTGCCGGTACGTTCCGTCTCGATTCGTCGACGGGGACCGTGTCGGATCTCCGGGGCATCCTGAGCGAAGCGATGACCGGTGACCGCATCGCCTATCCGGACGACAACATGACCTGGCTGGTGCTGGAACATCAACTGTCGTCGGTGTACGAACCCGCGCTTGGCGGTCTTCTGGTAGCGAGCTTTCGCTTGCCTACAACCAATACACTGAGCGCCGATCCACGGTTCGGTGGAACCGACGGATGGTCGCCCGGAACGGGGTCGGGACTGCACTACGGCTTCCCCGGAGAAAACCCTGGAAACGCATACGCATTGATCTTCGTAAACCTCGATGATCCGACCGCACCCCTGACATCCGAACAGATCAACAAACTCGCCTACGCCGACTGCGCACCGGGCGGGATGATGGGTTCGACCTGCATGACGGGAACGACGGTGGCGGGATACGGCGTACTCGGATCCATGAGTGGATACCCGATCAGTCAAATCACAACCCGGCATTGACCCACTCCACGCTGCATCCGCCGTGGAGACCCAGGCGACCGGAACGGTTGCCACTGACACAGGAGGGAAATTTCTATGAAAACTCTGAAGCGGAGACTCGCTCTGGGCGCGATCGTGTTCCTCACCGGCTGTGGAGGCGGTGGTGGCGATGGAGATGCGCCAACACCACCCGACCCGCCCTCCGGCGTGACTGTAAGCGCTGGCCCGATTCCGGGAACGACCGCCCTCGTACATTTCACCGCACCGGCCTGGGATGGCGGCAGCACAATTACCGGATACACCGTGACCGTCGATCCGGGAGGACTGAGGGTATCATCGGCAACATCACCGATGGCAGTGAGCGGGCTGGTCGTGGGCACCGCCTACACATTCAACGTCGTTGCCAACAATGCGATCGGAAGTAGCGAAGCAGGCGTCGCACATAACGTGAACCGGTATCGCGTTGTGGAGACTTTCCACGAACCGATGACCCAACCGAACGATACGATCTTCACGGGGTCGTTCGCATACGACTCGATCGGTGAAATGGTGTCGGATCTGGAAGGTTCGTTGACGCAGTCCATGACGAAGCCCGATCCGGCTTGTGTGCCGGGAGGCATGGGTAGCGGCAAGAGCTGTTTTGGTGGTCCGATGACCACTGTGGAGCTGAAGCATCAGCTTTCAGCCGAGCGCGTCACGATCGAGGAAACCGAGGGACTCCTCGTGACCACCTTTGCCCTTCCCACGACCGACACGTTCGATGGAGGAGGATTCGCTCCAGGCGGCACCGAGTACTTCGGTCTCAGTGAAGGTGCGCCGAATCCGAATGCAGGCGGCACCGGCAATGCGTACGCCATGATCTTCGTGAACCTCGCCGATCCCACCGCCGCCCTGTCACAGGCGCAGTTGGATCGATTGGCCTACGCCGACTGTACGGCTGGTGGCATGATGAAGAACACGTGCATGACGGGGACAACCGTGGCGGGTTATGGGCGTACAGGAACGATGGGAGGCTATCCGATCAGCCAGGTCATCACGCCCGAATGACCATAGAGACCGGTTCATTGACATCGATCATCGCGAAGGGCCCTCCGCCGGTGAGGGCCCTGTCACGGCAGCCGGCACACACATGCGACAGACGATCGATGACCCTGCCCGGTAGCGTTCCATGGCAGCAGACTACGGCATCATCCCTGATAGAAGGTCTCCGCAATGGCGCTTGCATAGCCCATCACTTTCTCGGATGGGAGATCGTAGACGGGCGGCACAATGCAGATCGAGTCCGCAAAGCTCCAAAGTGACTCGATATGTGCGCGTACCTGTTCCGGGTTACCGACTGCAACGAAGGTACGCACCATCTCGTCGGGGACGAGCCGGGCTACTGTCCGATAGTCACCCTGCTGCACGCCCTCCTGCAGGCGTCTGGCGACATCCCCAAAACCATGCGCGGCAAAGAACGGCTCGTACTGCGCCACACCGCCGTAAAAGGCCATCGAAGCCCGGGCATCATTGATCGCAGTCGCCTCGTCCTGGTGGGGAGCTGCCCACACCCAGAGATTCACCTCGATATCCTGGCGCTTGCGGCCGTGCCGTTCGAGCGCCTGCTCCAATTCAGGCCGCATCTGTTCGAGTGTCCATTGTACCGACCACATCGGATGCCCCATAAGCCCATCGGCCACTTCACCGGCGAGTCGCACCAGAGGTGCGCGCAGGGCGGCCAGCCAGATCGGGATGCGAGTACGAAGCGGTTCCGGCATCGGCTGCAATTCCCGGAAGTTCGCGCGGAAGTAGGTTCCTTCGAATGGAGTCAAACCGCAGTGGGCACCCGCCATGATGTGCCGGACTGCCGCAACAGTTTCACGAAGATGGGTCACGGGTTTGATTTCAGGAGTGCCAAAAACTCCACTGGTCCAGGCCGATACGCTCGTACCCAATCCGAGGATCGTTCGACCTCCGGAAATCCGATCGAGATCGAGCGCCGCCATGGCCGTCTCGAACGGACTGCGTGCCGCGGCAATGGCAATTCCAGGGGCCAGTTGTACGCGTTGCGTGACCATGGCGATGGCTGCGAGAGTTACGAACGGCGGACCATAAACCTGCGGCGTAAAAATTCCGTGTACACCCATCGCTTCGACCTGGCGCGCCGCCATTTCGAGAAGAGGTGCAGGCATCGGTGAGAGGACCGTCCAATATCGTCGTTCGGCTGGGGGCTTTACGGTCATTCGGCTGGTCCTTTCTCGGTCCGGGCAGCCTGAATCCATCCATCAAAGCGGCATGAGCTCCCGGATCCTGGGCAAATCGCCCTGCTTCTGCCTAAGCCCAGCGCCGAGGGCAAGACCCGGCTCTATCAGCGTGACATCCGGATTCGTTCAGTCAGGTCTTCGATCTGGCGGCGGACCGCGTCGTGTGTGGCATCGGATGGAACAGCAGCGCTCGCGCGTTCCAGTTGTCCCTTTGCTCTCTCGTAATCGCCCCGCAGCCAGGCAGCCTCGGCCAGATGGTAGTGCCCGGCGCTGAGATCGCCGACTCGGCCGGCCAGTGTGCCCAGCTTGTCGTGGGCCTCGGCATAGCTCGCTGCAAGACGCACGGCCTCTTCGTAGGCCCGGCGTGCCTCACGGTCACTACCCTTCTCCTCCAGCACACAACCCAACTCGTACCATGCAACCGCATCCGCTGGACGCGTCTCAACGGCCGCACGCAACAGGAGCAGGGCTTCGTCGAGATTTCGCAGACGATACTGCGTCCGTCCCAGATCGCGCAGCGCCATCGGTATCCCGGACTGTCGGGCCAGATCGAAGGATGTACGCGCCGCGTCAAACAGCCCGGCTTCAAAGCAGACAAGTCCCAGGAGATACTGTACCTGCGCATCATCCGGCGATGCCTGCACACGCCGCTGATAATCCACCAGAACACCCTGTGCCGGCTCCGTGCGCATTCGCGCCAGGAGTTGTGCGCGTTCCAGGTCGAACGAAGCAACACGGCGAACCGCCTGATCCTCGCCGGAACCCAGGACGGATTCCAAATTGGTCAGACGTTGCTGGGTGAGTGGGTGAGACAGGAGGTACGGCGGCACCTCGTGCGCCGAACCCCGCTGCTGTCCTTCCATCTTCTGGAGAAAATCCAACAGACTGCGGGGATTGAATCCTGCCTGCCGCACATACCGTGCACCAAGGTAATCCGCTTCCTGTTCAAACTCGCGCCGATATTGCAATTGGGTCGCAGAACTCAACGCCGCCACACCTGCACCAACGACCGGCTGTACGAGCGACAGCAGGGTGGCGGCATACGTGGCGTAGTTCAACAACTGGGTTGCATCCTGCTGCCGGGCAAGATGGTGGGCGTGTACGTGGGCAATCTCATGGCCGAGCACTCCGGCAATTTCATCCTCACTCGAAGCCTGCAGGATCAGCCCGCTGTTCACGTAGATCGCGCCACCCGGCACGGCGAAAGCGTTCAGCCGCGCATCCCGGACAACGAAGAAACGGTAGGCGAACGGCTGGTCACCCAACCCGGCAACGATGCGCTGGCCGATCCCATCGATGAATCCGGTCAACTCGAGATCGTTCAGCAACGGCAATCGGCTACGCGCTTCAAATTCGAATCTGCGGCCAAGTGCCGTTTCGCCGGCGATCGACCCAGCGGCAACCCCCGGAAGCACGGCAACCCACGCGCAGATCGCGGCAAGTGCCGGGCACAGCCAGCGCCACGAATGTGCTCTGCCCATCACAGCCGCTGAACCGCGTACTCGAGAAGCTCGCTCAAGCGGCGCAGTCGCCGGGCATACACGGTACGATGCTCCTCATCGCCGCGATCGAACAGATCCAGTGTAAAGCGCAGATTCAATTCCAGGATCTCGACACACCGTTCGGTCAACTGCTGTTCGCGCTCACGACGGCGCGCACGCACGAGATCCAGAAATGGAACGATCTCGGCCACTACGATGCCCTCCGTGAATTCCCCTGTCCGGGTGTCGAAGGCGGCGCCTGCGTCTCACTGCCGATCGCCCCGGTGGCAGGAAGGATCTCACCGCGCTTTGCTGCCATCACCCGCCAACCTCCTTCACCATACCACTCCACCTGCCGGGCCAGCGCCAGCAAAATCCTGACGTCCCGTTCACTGAGCCGGGCGCGACCGAGAAACCGGCGATAGGCGAACATGATGTGATCAGGATTGGTCTCCTGCAGATAGCCGATCTTGAGAAAGCCACTCTGCAGGCGTTGGAACAGGAAATCGAGCCGCTCGGCCGTTGCCAACTCCGGGACCGCTGGTGCGTCCGCCTCGTTGGCCTGCACAGCCAGAAACAACTCGTAGGCACACACCATCACCGCCTGAGCGAGATTCAGCGATGAATATTCCTCCGCCGTGGGAATACAGATGAGTTGGTGGCAGGCCTTGAGGTCTTCATTGCTCAAACCGTGATCTTCCGGTCCGAAAACGAGTGCCACGCGGTTTGTTTCGGCTGCAGCGGCGATCGAGGGCATCAACGCGCGCGGTGGCTCGGCCGAGGCCCGGTACAGTCCGGAACGGCACGTCGTGCCAATCACCAACCCACAATCTGCTACCGCCTCGGCAAGCGAGCGAAAACGTTGCATCCCGGCCAGGAGATCCCTGGCATGCACCGCCATGGCGTTCGACCAGAAACCACTCGTCACACGTGGCTGTACAACCGCCAGCTCGCCAAGGCCCATGTTCTTCATGGCACGCGCCACGGCTCCCACATTGGCAGCACCCTGGGGTCGAACAAGCACCACGCGAACGTTTTGCAGAGACATGCGCTGCCGATGCTAGCACGGAGAGTCGGAGGACCTAACCCCCTGGAGTGTCCCCAGGCAGAAAAACAACCTGACAAGCTCCCAACCGTCTTACGTGGCCGGCCCGTCTCCTCAGAGCAGCGTCTCGATTTCCACCAGACTCGTGATCGTGGATGAATCCACAGATTCCTGCAGAGACCGGTCGATGCGGAGCGCTCGCAAGCCGGCTGCCGTCGCACCGCCCAGATCCTCACGTTCACTGTCGCCGATGTGCAGCACTTCGTCCGGACCAAGACCGAGTCGATCGAGTGCATGATGGAAGATCCGCGGATCGGGCTTGGCGGCACCCGCGCGAC
>CAZEWD010000159.1:0-7251 GCA_964515725.1 uncultured Binatia bacterium (SeqCode) | reverse complement strand
GCAGTCTCTCGGTTCCAACCTTCAGGAATCGTGTTCGATACGGCGGGCACCCAGATAGCGTGAGGCGTAATAGGACTCACG
The DNA here is from genome assembly GCA_964515725.1 of uncultured Binatia bacterium (SeqCode). Classification (GTDB taxonomy): domain Bacteria; phylum Desulfobacterota; class Binatia; order HRBIN30; family HRBIN30; genus CAZEWD01. Next base: position 7,170 of record CAZEWD010000159.1, on the reverse strand, counting down.
AAGAGAGTCGACCTGGACCTGTCCGGCGCGTGTCGCGGCGTGGATGAATTGATCGTTTCCGGCATAGATGCCGACATGGCTGGCGCCGGGGCGATAGGTACGGAAAAAGACGAGATCGCCCGGGACCAACTCCTCGCGATGAATCCGGTCGCCAAACGAAAACTGCTGGCGCGCGGAGTGCGGCAGATCGACGCCAAGATCCTCGAAGACCCGGCGAACAAATCCCGAGCAGTCATAGGCGCCCGACGCCGCGCCGAAGCGGTAGGGCATGCCGAGATAGCGCGATGCGACGCGCAACACCGGCGAATTGGCTGAACCCGGCAGGGACAGCTTTTCTGGATTCACAGCAGCCGAGCTTCGACGCGCCTGCTGGCTGTGGCCTCGTTTTTTACGCTGCTTCTTGCCCTTTCGCTTGTGCTGCGTCTTGCCATCGGCGGCCTTCGCCCGCGCTCCCTGGGACAAAGCCTTCCGCGACACAGGGGCCTTCCGCGACTTCGCCTTGGCCGCGGCCCCGGAGGGATTCAGGGATACGAGAAGAATTGCCAGGCTGGTTACGAACAACGACGCAAAGCGACCCACTCTTGCAACCAGTAACGTTCTTGCGGACGACGGACGTGTTCGGCTCACGCGCTTCCTCCCTTCCACCGCAACCGGCGCATCTCGTGACGCCGGCTGCCTGACAACTACGCGCCGACGCTGCTAACAATTCGGGCCACCCGCCACAATGGCAAAAATTTCTCGAAGGTCGGGCCAGCAGCAGGTCGGCGGTTCCGCGCGCAGGCCACCCTTCCGCGATCAGTCGGCTTCCCGCTCACCGGTATCATGGTCGCGCACACCACGGCAGACGCCACGTTTGGAGGCGCGAAGAAACTCGAGAAGCTCGCGCACCTCTTCCGTCAAAGGCGCCGATTCAACTTCTTCCATACGCCGCCGGAGATTCCCGGCGCGGCCAAACAGCGTCGTGAAGGCCGTACGCAGGGCACGAATCCGGGCAGACGGCACGCCGGCCCGGCGCAATCCGACCACGTTGATCGCCCTTACAGTATGGGTACCGTCCATGATGCAAAAAGGCGGCACATCACGCGACGTACGGCTGAGCCCGCGCATCAATGCGAGACGTCCGATCCTGACGAACTGGTGCACCACACAGTTGCCCGACACGAACACCTGATCCGCCAGCCGGACATAGCCGCCCAGAACCGCACCCGTCGCCAGGATGTTCCGGTCGCCGATTTCACAATTGTGCGCCACGTGCACATTGCTCATGAGAAAATTGTCGCTGCCAATGATGGTGGCCGTCCCCGGCTGTGTGCCGCGATGCACATGCGCAAATTCCCGCAAGACATTCCGATCGCCAATCCGCACGAACGTCTCATCTCCTGTATATGCCAGGTCCTGCGGCAAATCGCCGATCACGGCACTGGCATGAATGACGTTGTCGCAACCAATCGACGTGCTGCCCAGAATCGTCGCGTGGGCCTGGATGCGCGTGCGTGCCCCGATCTGCACCGGACCGTCGATGACGACATACGGACCGATCTCAGCCGCCGGATCGATTTCGGCTCTTCGATCGACGATTGCGGTAGGATGAATCGTCATACGCATTGCCCCGATCACCGGCGGCGCGGCAGCACGGGTGTCTCTTTGGCAGTTGTGCCCTGTTCCTCTTCGATTTCCAGCGATGCGCCGGCAAGCCGGTAATGCTCACTCGCCCAATTTCCGAGGTCGGTCATCTTGCAACGCTCCGAACAGAACGGCCGGAACGGGTTTCCCTGCCATCGCGCGACTCGCCGGCAGGCCGGACACGGAACTTCAGACAGGGACACGACAAGCCCCCATGACATCTCCGCAGACACGCGGGAAACATCGCGGCATCGGTGGTTGCCCGCGACGTGAGACACTGCCCGGCTCAACCCTTGCGAGTACGCAGCAATTCACGCAGTTCCTCGATTTCCTTTTCCAGAGAGCGATTCCGGCGGGACAGAACCAGGATGTAGAAGAACAACAGGACCCAGACCGCCGAATAGGCTGCAAACAGAAAATTCAGATTCTCCATCACTTCATCCTCTGGCAGCGTCGTCCAACTCATCGCGCAGATCACGCAGAGAGTCCTGAACCCGGCCGTGATCGGTGCGCACCCAGAGAAGCCACAGAAACAGGAAAAAGAGTGCCGCAAAACACACGCCGAGCGTCACCTGCATCTTCGGATCCGAGAGGCCAGATCCCCCTTCCCGTGTGACGAGCACAGCCGGATGGATCGTACGCCACCAATAGACAGAACGATTGATGATCGGGATATCGAGTGCTCCTACAATCCCGAGCACGGCTGCATAACGGGCACCCTGCTCACCCGGTCCCACAACGCTACGTAACATCAGATATCCGGCATAAATCAGCCACAGGATGAGCGTCGTGGTCAGGCGGGCATCCCAGGTCCACCAGGTCCCCCAGATCGGCTTGGCCCAGATGGGCCCGGTGATCAGAACGAGAGTACAGTACAACAAACCGACTTCACTGCTGGCATAAGCGATCTGGTCCCAGAAGCGTGTCCGCTTCCAGAGAAACAGGGCACTGGCCAGCGCCACCGTACCGAAAGCGGTAAAACTGACGATCGCCAGGGGCACGTGGAAGTAGAAAATACGCTGGACGATTCCCTGGGCACGGTCCGTCGGCACGTAGAGGAAGACCATGTAGAGGGCGGTGAAAATCAATAGCCCCGTAGTCCATCCCAACAGGTCACGTACCCGATCCATATCCTGCTCTTCCAACCGCCCTCCACGCGAGGCGGCTATTCCTCGGCAACATATTCAAACATCAGCCAGCCAACAACCAGGAACACCACATCGAAACCTACCATGAGGTGGAGAAACCGAGCCGTCTCCCCGAGTGGCTTCCCTGCCAGTGCGCGTTCCGTCACTTTCACGCCGGCGATGAACAGCGGCACCACCAACGGCAACATCAACAACGGTAACATGACTTCACGCGCCCGGAGACGTACAGACATCGCGGAAAACAACGTGCCGACCGCAGAAAAACCCAGGAGCCCCAGGGCTAAAGCCAACACCGTGTCGATGAAGTGTGGGGTGACCGTGATGTTGAAGAAAAAAACAAAGATCGGCAGGAGGAGCGCCTGCGCCAGAATCATGAAAAGGAAATTGGCCACAGCCTTGGCAAGATAAATGGAACCACGATCCACCGGACACAACAGGAGTCCGTGGAAGCAATCGTTCTCTCTCTCATTCAAAAAAGCCCGGCTCAGGCCGAGCACGGCGGCAAAGATCACCGCTACCCACAAGGCGCCCGGCGCAGCCACAGGCCGCAATTCACTCGTGGGGTCAAACGCGAAACTGAGTACAACCAGAATCAATGTTCCAAGAAGCAGAAGCGAAGTCAGCGTCTCCCGGGTACGCAGCTCGATGCGCAATTCCTTACGGATCAGTGCCAACATCGATCTACACCGCCACCGGCAAGCGATGCGTCATCCGATGGTAGATCGATTCGAAAGGCGGCCTGAGCACATCGTCATAGCGAACCGTCCCCTGCAGCAGGATGAGGGAACGTTCGCACAGGTCCTCGGCACGGGACAGATCGTGCGTCACCATGAGCAGCGTCGTACCGCGCCGCCGCTCCTGGCGCAGGATATCGCACAGGGAGGCACACGCTTCGACGTCCAGTCCACTGAATGGTTCGTCGAGCAGCAACACCTCCGGCGCATGCACGAGAGCCCGGGCCAGGGCACAGCGCTGCTCCAGACCGCGAGACAAGGTTCGCACCGGACGGTGCATGAAGCCAAGCAGGCCCACCAGGTGGAGGACGTCGCGAACCCGTTCCGTTTCCCGCACCACGCCGAACATCCGCGCGTAGAAAAGCAGGTTTTCACTGACGGTAAGATCACCATAGAGAAAACTCTGATGCGACAGGAAGCCAAGGCGGCGGCGTGCTCTGGCGCCGCCGCCGGACACCTTCTCCCCGAACAGCCGCAATTCCCCACTCGTCGGTCGCAACAGGGTCGCAATCAGACGTAACAATGTACTTTTGCCGGCTCCGTTCGGGCCGAGAATGGCGACCGAGTCTCCCGAGTGGATCGATACGGTTGCATCTTGCAACGCGACGACATTGCCATAACGGCGCGTCAGCCGCGTCGCTTCGATGACAGGAGCGCTCATGTGAAGCGCGCTGTACCCAATGGTCGACCAAATGAAAAGTCCCAGCCGCCACCGTGGTTTCGGCGGCCGCCGGTCATCCGTGTGGGCCTCTGTTCTGCCGGCGCGTAGGAAATTGTCTGTCCACCCAATTTCGCAACTCTCTGGTCACTCCATTTCCCTCGCTTGACCGTCCAAAACCGCTCGGCTAGGAGCGCCCGTTACCCCGTTGGTGCCCGTCCCGTGAAATTGAACGTCCATGAAATCGAAGAGGACGCCAAGGAGCTCACGTACGAAGAGCCCACCGCGTCCCTGACCAGCCGCCTCGTTCACGGGGAAGTGATCGATTTCGAGTTTCCCGCCAGCGTCACGGTCGACCTCATCTACTATCGGGCGGGGCGAGAACTGTTCTTCAAAGGGAGGATTGACGGCAGCGTCATTGGGCACTGCGCACGATGTCTGGAAACGTACGAATTCCCATTGCGTAAGGACTTTTCCTTTGTGTTGGTTCCGATCTCCGAAGCACGCTCCGCAGGGGACGAAAGCGCAGAAGTCGACCTCGCCTATTACGAAGGGGATGAAATCGATCTGACACCAATGATCAGCGAACAGATTATTCTCGCCCTGCCGACACGTCCCCTGTGCAGCGAGGACTGTAAGGGATTGTGTCCATCTTGTGGGAAGAACTTGAATCGAGAGACGTGTAACTGTTCAACCGAGTCCGGCGATCCACGTCTGGCAGTTTTCCGAAGTCTGAAAATCGGGCATTAGCCCGTGTGCCGCCTGTCAGAGGCGTGCAAAGGAGTCGACATGGCTGTTCCGAAGCGAAGAACTTCCGTTACCAAGAAAAACAAGCGCAGAGCACATGATGCCCTGACCGCCCCACAGACAGTGAGTTGCCCCGAGTGTGGCGAAGCTACAATGCGCCACCGCGCCTGTCCGCACTGCGGGGTCTATCGCGGTCGCAAGATCATCGAAGTCGAGGCTGATTAACCGGCGCACATGTCAAATCGCGTCGCCTTTCTGTTCCCCGGTCAGGGCTCGCAGACCGTTGGTATGGGAAAGACGCTCTGCGACGAGTTCGCCGTGGCACGCGAGGCGTTCGCGGAGGCAGACGAGGTCCTGGGGTTTTCTCTATCCAGACTCTGTTTTGAGGGTCCGCTCGACGAGCTGACACTCACAACAAACACGCAACCTGCACTGCTCACCTCGAGCATCGCCCTGGCACGTGTCCTGGATGTCGAGTTCGGCCTGGTCCCCAGTTGGGCAACGGGCCACAGTCTCGGTGAATTCAGTGCTCTGGTATGCGCAGGGGCCTTGTCGTTTGCCGATGCTTTATCTGTCGTGCGGGAACGTGGACGCGCCATGCAGGAGGCGGTCCCTCCCGGAGTCGGCAGCATGGCTGCCATTCTGGGGCTCGATCGCGATGAAATCGATCGCGTCTGCGAGTCAGCACGGGAAGGCCAGGTGGTGAGTCCGGCAAACCTCAACGGGGGTGGACAGATCGTCATTGCCGGACATCGTGAAGCTGTGGCTCGTGCCATCGATCTTGCCCGCAGCCGGGGAGCAAAGCGTGCCGTGCCACTGACCGTCAGCGCTCCGTTCCACTGTGCCCTGATGCAACCAGCGGCTGAGCGTTTGGCGGAAGTTCTGGCTCCGCTGTCCATCGAAACACCGCGCATTCCTGTCCTGAGTAATGTCAAAGCACACCCATACGAAAGCGGCCCCGAGGTACGTGACCTGCTCGTGCGTCAGGTCGTCAGTCCCGTTCGCTGGGAGGAGTGTGTTCTACGACTGGCAGAGATGGGTTGTAGGACAGCCATCGAAGTTGGCCCTGGACGCGTCCTGGCCGGGTTGGTCAAACGCATTGCACCCGCCATTCGCTGCGTCAGTGGTGAAGACTTTGAAGCCGTCCGGGAACTGGCAGCATGACCAACAGCGAGACCCAGAAGTTACAGGAAGGGCGTGTCGCACTCGTCACCGGCGCCTCGCGTGGCATCGGGCGCGCCATCGCGCGCCGCCTGGCAGGTGAAGGGGCGTTTGTCGCCATCAATTACTCCTCCAACGCGAACGCTGCCGAAGAGACTTTGCAGCAGGTACGTGAGGCGGGCGGACAGGGAGAAACCGTTGGTTTCGATGTTGCCAACGCAGACGCAGTGAATGAAGCCGTCTCCGCGCTGCTCGAACGACACGGACGGTGTGACATTCTCGTAAACAACGCCGGTCTGACGATCGACACCCTCCTCCTGAGAATGAAAGAAGCGGACTGGGATCGTGTCTTAAGCGTCAATCTCGGCGGGACCTTTCACTGCACCAAGGCCGTAGGGCGGGCCATGCTGCGTGCACGCTATGGCCGCATCATCAATATGAGTTCCGTAGCCGGACATCTCGGCAATGCAGGACAAGGAGCCTACGCGGCAGCCAAGGCGGGTATCGAAGGATTCTCGCGTTCCATGGCCCGCGAGATGGCCAGTCGCAACGTAACCGTAAACGTCGTGGCACCGGGTTTCATCGAGACCGAAATGGTCACTGCCTTGCCAGAAGCAGTACGCTCGGAGTATCTGAAGCTGATTCCCGTCGGCCGCTGGGGGACGGTGGAAGAGGTAGCGGACGCCGTGGCCTTTCTGGCACGGCCGATGACGTCGTACATCACCGGACAGGTACTCGGTATCAACGGCGGCCTGTACATGTAGGGCAAAGGAATTTAGGAACGCAGGAGCGGAGCACAGACAGGGGGAGCTGGCCCGCACAAAGTGATGGATCAACACAACCAAAAAACGGATTCGACGAGGAGGACCGGATGGCATCGGCAGTAGAAGCCAAAGTGAAGGAAATCATCTGTGAACAGCTCGGAGTGAGTGAGGAGGAAGTGACTCCCTCAGCATCGTTCATCGAAGATCTGGGCGCCGATTCACTCGATATCGTCGAGCTGGTCATGGCCCTCGAGGAAGAATACGACCTCGAAATCAGCGACGAAGACGCCGAAAAGATCCGAACCGTTCAGGACATTGTGAATTATATCGAAAGC
>CAZEWD010000158.1:6625-7346 GCA_964515725.1 uncultured Binatia bacterium (SeqCode) | reverse complement strand
CGGCGCACCGTGCCTCAATGCGTGCGTCAGGCCCAACAGAAACAACGATCCGAGAAAAAAGGCGGCAGAGCGCAGACCCACACGCTTCAATGCCTGAGGCTCGTGCTGGAGATTCAGCAACATGATCACGAACAGAAAGAGGACCACAATCGCGCCCGCGTACACGATCACCTGCAGCGCTGCCACCAGTTGCGCGTCGAGAAGCAGAAATTCCACAGCCAGCAAGAACAGCGTCAGAACGAGGGAGAGGGCCGAACGCACCGGACTACGAGCCAGAACCACCCCCAACGAAGAGGCCACCAGCAAAACAGCCAGGATACCGAAGACGATCGGATTCATGCGCGCCATTCCTGAAAGGCAAGGATCACGATCGCCGTGATCAACAGATTTGCGAGTCCTACCGGCAACATACCCTTCCAGCCGAACGACATCAGATGGTCGTATCGCATCCGCAGCAACGTCCAGCGGATCAGAATCTGCAACCAGCAGAAAAAGAACACCTTCAGCATGAACGCCGCCAACTGCAACAGGACAATCAAAATGTTGGTGCCGAGAATCGCCGGGAGCCCGATCGTCAGGCCACCCGGGAAAACGAAACCGGCAGAAGTCAGGAACGGAACCTGCCAGCCACCAAAGAAAAAGGTGGTCAACAGCGCCGAGACGAGTGCAATCTCGGCGAAATCTGTCATGAAAAACATCAGGTACTTCATGCCCGAGTACT
>CAZEWD010000158.1:0-6615 GCA_964515725.1 uncultured Binatia bacterium (SeqCode) | reverse complement strand
CGAAGAAGAGCGAGGCAGAGAGAAAGGCGACGACGACGCACTCCGCGAAATCGCTCAACATGAACGCCGCCTGCTTCATGCCCGAGTACTCGGTGAAGTAACCGCTGACCAACTCGGACTCCCCCTCCGGCAGATCGAACGGAACACGTTTGCTCTCGGCGATGCCGGCAGTCAGGAAAAGGAGGCAGGCCAACGGCTGGTAGACGACACCCCATGCGGGAATCCAGCCGCCGATCATGTGGCCCTGTGCGCGTACGATTTCCTGCAGATCGAGCGAGCCATACGTCATCACCACTGCCACGACCGACAGGCCCATGCCCAACTCGTAGGAAATCATCTGGGCCGATCCGCGGATACCACCCAGCAGCGAAAGCCGGTTGTTTGATGACCAGCCTCCCAGCACGACACCGTACACACCCATCGATGCCATCGCCAGGATGAAGAGCACCCCCACATTGAGTTCGGCTGCCTGCAGGTTGACGCTGAAACCGCCGATGCGAAGCACGTCACCAAACGGCACCGCGGCAAACGCCACAATCACCGGGAACAGGTTCACACACGGTGCCAGAGTGTGGAGAAACCGGTCGACCCCCGCTGGAATGACATCCTCTTTGACGAGAAACTTCAGCGGATCGGCCATCATCGTGTTGATCAGCCCTGCCCCCGCAAATCCGAAGATACTGGCGCGATTGGCTCCGACACGATCCTGAATGAGAGCACTTCCCTTACGTTCCACCCAACCGAGAATTCCGGCCAAAGGGAGAAGGAGGGAAACGGAAACCACCGCCTTGATGGCCGAAATGACGATTACAGTCAGCATGAATCCGGTCTCAGTCCCATTCGAGGGCGCGTTTGCGCCAAACGTACAATAGTCCCAACGCCAGGATGGCCATGAACACCAGCATCTCGGCAAATCCGAACCATCCCAACCGCCGGAACACGGTCGCCCACGGATACATGAAAACCACCTCGATATCGAAGACGATGAAGAGAATGGCGACCATGTAGAATTTGACCGAGAATCGTCCCCAGGAGCTTCCGCTGGGCGGATTGCCGCACTCGAACGCCTCACCCTTGATGGGCGTCTCCCGGCGGGGCCCCAGCAATCGCCCCGCGAACACCATGATGGTCACAAGGCCACCCGCCAGGGCAAAGTTCACCAATACCGAGAGATACTGCTCTGTCATGCGTCGTTATCTCGAGGTTCACGCGCGCGCTGGATCATACTGCCACCCATCCAACCCGCCCCGGATCAAGCTCGGTCCGAAGTAGGCGATGCCCCCCATTGAGTCAAGCGGAGCCGCCGTGCCTCGAGCGCCAAAAGGCTTCACGTATACGCGCAGTTTCGCTTATGACCGCAGACCGTGCCGGAACAGAGCGGCAAACTCACGCCGGCGGTTCAGCATCAAGGCGAATGCCAGAGCGATATAAGTGTAGGCAAAAATGTACCGAATGAAGGGATCAGCGAAAAAGAGTTGGGCGACGAACAGGACGAGGAGAACCACAGCCTCATAGGTCGCCAGACGCAGGTCGCAGATGACGGCGATCGCGAACAGCGACTGCGCCGCTGTCAGAAGGATTTCTTCGGTCTGGCGCGCATCCAGGTGGAGTGCGCCTACCTTTCCGAGGGCCAGGCTGTAGACCAGCGGCAAGGTTCCCACGAGCAGCGTCCACTGGTTCACCTTCGAGGAGACCATGGCACCCATGCCAGCCTGCGATGCTCCTTTCAGTGTCAGGATACAGGCAATGACCACCTCGGGAGCCTCGCTTGCCAACGGCGCCAACCACTGCACGAGAAGGAACTCGTCGATCCCCTGGCGGTGCCCGAGATGGACCAACGCCTCCGCAAACGGCTCGGCCGAACTGAGGATCACTGTTGCGGAAAAAAGGAAAAAGAACACCACGAGACTGCGACGCCCTCCCACCGAAAGGCGCGAAATCGCCAGGGCCGGACCGACCAGATTCGGTTCGTCACTCTCTGCCTGCGCCGTGCGCCAGACATAGACAGCGAAGATCGACACCAGGACGAGTGAGTCGAGAAGGGAAATCGTTCCACGCAGCGGAATGGTAAACGAGTAGATCGTTGCCAGGCTCAGAAAAACCAGTTCCACGGATCGGCTGTCCGGCAGAACCAACTCCCTCTCCCCTGTCCGCCAGCGGTTCAGCAAAATGATCAAGGGCCATGCAATACCGATCAACAAGCGGTTTGCACCGGTCATGTTTGCCGTGGCGTACGCCGTGTATCCCGGATGGCTAGCCGCCTTCCATGCGAAATATAGGTCGACCGCATACTCAGGGAGAACAGCCACGAAAGCGAGAAAGGCAAGCGCCAGCCCCTGAGAAATATCCATCTCCGCGACCTCGGCTCCCCAGGTCAGCAGAAACGCGCCGCCAAGAATGGCCATGCCAAACAGCAGGGCATCCGCCCCATGGCCGATGTGTGATCCGGTCAGACGCATCACCAAGGCAGGGACCGTCGACAGTGCTGCCAATCCAATGAGAGCCCAATAGCGCGCCATGCAGGGGGTCCTTCCTTAGAGCCGGGTATCGAGCCATGCAACGGAGCCGATCCGTCGACTCCACGGTGCCTTATCCGAGTTCGATCTCAACGTACGCCCCGGCTTCGGCATTCCAGCGAAATGCCTTCCAATCGACCACTTCCCCGTTGCGTACCGAAAATACCAATTGTACCGCTCCGGCGTAGCTCGGATCACCGATCCAATTTGCCGCTGCCGCCCTGTCGTGCTCCGAGAAGTACGCGTCGTGTTCCGGATGGGAGTGATAGACCGCCAGGAGTCGGATCTCCCCCCGATACGCGCTTTCCAACAAAGGTTCCACCTCGGCGTAACGCATCGCATAAGCCGTCGCAGCAGTGCGGGGAAACTGCTCGGGATCCTTCGCGTTCAATTCGTTCTGGACATTCGTGACGCGCACCACATCCTGCTTGCCACCACGCTGAACCACCATTCCACAGCACTCTTCCGGATACGTCTGGCGTGCATGAGCCCGCATCGCCTCCATGGTTTCTTCCGTAAATTCCACTCTGGACTCCTCTTCGCAGCTCGAACCCGTCCGCAGAACGGTTGAAGCAAGAGATCAAAATCATTCGACCAAAAGAAAAACTCGTCCTCCGACCCAAAGACGCCACCAGGCCCGAGCAACGGCACATGGTGAAAAATGGATATTCGCAGTTCGTCAAGATGATGACGAACAGGCGCCACGAAAACAGCCGGGACAGATAGGATCCGAATCCTACCGATTGAAGACCGATCTGCGAGGAAACCCCCTTTCCTCACGCCATGGATAGTCTCTGAGTGCACCAGTGCACACGACAGCAGAATTGACCGCCCCATCCGCCCGTGGAATGAAACGGCAGTGGATCTGCGTATCGTTTCCTGGAACCTGCACGGGCCTCCATTCGCTCCCCGGCCAACGGAGCGCTTCCATCGGGTCGCCGGCCATCTCCTGCGACAGGCAACCGCACCGCCAGACCTCGTCATGCTGCAGGAGGTCTGGTTCCCGGCACAAAGCGATCTCTTGATCGAACGGCTCACCGCCCGGTACGAGCCAATCGACACACCACGCACCTGGTTTCCCGGACGGGCCGGAGGGCTCCTGACGTTCGTTCGCCGCGACAGTGGTTGGACCGTGAGCAACGCGATTTTCGAACCGTTCGCGGCAACGGCTCCAGCCATCCGTTTCTGGGAAGGAGACGGTCTGGCAACGAAAGGTTTTCAACGTATCGAACTGAGCCGGGGCAGCGATCGCCTCATCTGCATCAACACACACCTCCAGGCGCAGTATGGCCCTCGCCACTACACGGAAGTGCGAACCGCACAAATCAGGCAACTCGAACGGGCCGCCCGTACACTCGACAGCCACCTGCCGATCCTGGCCGGTGGCGATTTCAACACACGCCCGCAGGAGGCTCTTTATTCAGAACTCTCCAGGACATGGACAGACCTCACCGTGGGACTGCGCCACCAGTGCAAATGCGGCACGGCTGTACCAGGCGATGATCCTCCGGAATGGATCGACTACCTGTTCCTGCGGCGCAGCTCTTCCTGGACGGCCCACATCGCACGGGCAGGACGCATCGAAAATTCAGGGAAAGACGATCCCTACTCCGATCACGATGGGCTGGATATCGCGGTTCGGATCGATCCTGCACCCGATCTCAAGACAGCGCTCGACGCCGCGGCTGCACTTGCCATCGGAGGCCCATCCAGCCGCCGGCAATGGCTCGGTGGATGTGCCCTGCTGGCGCTCGGACGTGTGCTGCGTCTCTAAGCACCTGCAAGGCAGGACTTCTCGCACGCTCTGTTGCCGCTGTCTCGCGGGCACAACATTCTGAGGCCGGGCGACGCTTGCTTCCCATCTCCTCCGGGTTGAGATTCATACATCCGAAGACATACGGTGTGACCGTACGCGAAGGGCTGTAAACAACCATGAAAATCGTCGTTCTGGATGGCCATACACTCAACCCGGGAGACAATCCGTGGACGGCACTCGAAGCGCTCGGTGAATTGACCGTCTACGACCGTACCCCACCCGATCTCGTGGTCGAGCGCGCCCGTCCAGCCGGAATCGTACTGACAAACAAGACCAGGTTGCCCGCCGGCGTACTCGCCCAACTGCCGGCACTGCGTTTCATCTCCGTGCTGGCCACCGGATTCGACATTGTTGATGTCAGAGCGGCACGTGCACGCGGAATCCCGGTCTCGAACGTCCCGGTCTACGGCACGGACTCGGTGGCGCAGCATGTTTTTGCCCTTCTACTCGCGCTGGTACAGCGAGTGCACGAGCACGACGAGGCCGTCCATGCGGGCGAGTGGACTCGTTCACCCGACTTCTCCTTCTGGTTGCATCCCCCACTGGAACTGAGCGGTTTGACGATGGGAATCATTGGATTCGGCCGGATTGGCCGCCGGGTCGCCGAGATTGCCAGGTGTTTCGGAATGCGGGTCGTGGCGGCAGGATCAGGCAGAATTCCCGAGGCTCTGCCAGCGTATGTTTCCTGGCAGGAGTGGTGCGATGTCTTTGCCAACGCGGATGTCCTCTCCCTCCACTGCCCGTTGACTCCCGAAACCACACACCTCGTCGATACGGCACGCCTGGCATGGATGAAGCCCTCCGCCTACCTGATCAACACCGCACGCGGTGGTCTCGTAGAGGAAAACGCGCTGGCATGCGCCCTTCAGGAAGGGCGGCTTGCCGGCGCCGCTGTTGATGTCGCTTCGGTCGAACCCATCACCGCCGACAATCCACTTCTACGCGCCCCCAATTGCATCATCACGCCGCACCTTGCCTGGGCCAGTCTGGCGGCAAGACAGCGTCTTCTGGCTGGCACGGTCGATAACGTGAAAGCGTTTCTGGCCGGCGCACCGATCCATGTGGTGAACTGAGTGAGCATGTTTTCTCCACTTCAGAATTTCAAGAACACGGTGGGTTTTTATCGCCATGCACACCTTGCGAAACGACCGGCGGAATGCGGCGGTTCGAGGAGACGCGATTGACTCCTGAGCGCCGTATTCTCATCAAAGAGGTCAACTGGCTGGGCGACATGGTGATGTCCCTTCCGGCCATCGCGACGATCCGTGAGGCACGTCAGGCAGCGCATCTCGCCGTGCTCGTCAAACGCGAGCTCAGTGGCTTTTTCGACGGAATCTCCTGGATCGACGAGGTGATCCCCTACCAGATCAGACGAGGCACGCACGGGATCCGCGATCGTTTCGAATTGTTGCGCCGGCTGCACAAGCGAAGCTTCGATACCGCGGTGCTTTTACCCCGCAGCTTCGAGTCGGCGCTGTGGATGGCTCTGGCGCGGATTCCACGCCGGATCGGTGTTGCGGCCGAGGGCCGACGCTGGCTGCTCACCCGTCCCCTGCAGGTCGACATGAAAGCGGCATCAGGCGCTTGCCTGGCGGGGAATCGCCAAGAAGGGATTCGAGACGACAGGAAGCATCACGAAGATCGGACGGGCGGCGGCGCCGAGCCATCTCGAATCCATGCGACAGTGGCTTGCTGCACACCGTCAGGGGAGTGGGCCTTTGATCGCACTGGCACCCGTGGCGGCCTACGGCCCGGCCAAGGAGTGGCCTGCCGAATCGTATGCAACTCTCATCGATCGCCTGGCAACTTCCCGGATCGAGAGCGTCCTGGTCGGAGGCCCATCAGAGAGAGACAGGTGTGAAGCGCTGGCGAGGCGGTGCCGGAACACGCCGCTCGTCAGCGCCGGCCAGACAGGAATTGGCGAACTCATCGCCCTGTTATCCCTCTGTGACGGTTTTGCCGGCAACGATTCGGGTGCCATGCATCTGGCCGGGGCTCTGGGTATCCCGACCGTGGCGATCTTTGGATCCACCAATCCGACTCGTACGGGGCCACTCGGACCCCGAACGTGCGTGCTCTACGATCCACCAGCTTGTAGCCCGTGTTTGCAACGGACCTGCCGGTACGGGCACTACGAATGTCTTACCCGAATCACGCCTGCGGCTGTGGCGGCAGCTCTCGAAGCCCTGCTCACGCGCTCCGGCACCGGCCATTCTCCTGCCAGCATCGTGCCGTCACGGTGACAACTTGCCGGGGCAGGACCGGACCTGCATCCTCGGCCAA
>CAZEWD010000157.1:2963-7406 GCA_964515725.1 uncultured Binatia bacterium (SeqCode) | reverse complement strand
TCGATCCCGGGACTGTTCACACTCTGCCCAGCCCGCCTCTGTTGCAGGTGGAAATCATCGTCGGCATAGCCATCACCGCCGAGAATCCCATCCGGACCAGCGGGATTTAACAGAAGAGGATCAGCCTGGATGTCAAATACGTTGCGACGCGTACCATCGGCGTAGCCGTCTGTATTGATATTGAAACCACTCATGTACCGGAAGGAATTCGTGCGGCTCACGGCGAACCCGAGTGCGTTGCCCGCAACGATGTTGTTGAGGACGGTTGCTCCGGTTGCAGGACCTACACTGGACGGATCGATACGGATCCCACGCATCCCGTTCGCATACACGGTATTGTTCAGCACCGTGATTTGCGGACTCGCATAACCACCGGTCCCGATCCCGATTCCCTCGCCTCCGTTGGCGTAGACCAGGTTGTTGATGACATCCAGATTCGCCGCGGATCGTAAGGTCATCCCCGAGGCGGTGCTGCTGAAAACGATATTGTTACGCACGCTGCCGGACGAAGCACCGAGGAGGAAAAGGCCATCGGCTTTGCTCGAACCGATCGTGTTGCGAGTCACCGTGCAGGTTGCTTCCGACCCGGTCGTCTGGATGGACAATCCCGTGGAACCGTTGCGTAGGATCCGATTTCCCACGGTCGTCACCGGGCCGGAGGTGAAGATCGAAATCCCGGCTTTTCCGCTGTCGATCAAGTCGTTCCCACTCACAATGGCGCTCCGGGCTTCCGCATCCGTGGCGGTACCCACAGCAATACCGATTCCGGTGACACGGTGAATCACGTTGCGTTGCAGGTCGGCAACCATGGTGGAGCGAGTCATCAGGCCATGTGCTGGGGGACCGCCTGAAGTACCGCTATCCTCGACGAGATTGTCGTGCGCCCGCACCTGCACCGATCCCGAGGCAAAGATGCCGGCACCTCGGTTTCGACGGATGGTGTTCTCCAGGATGTTGAGATTCGAATGGGAGTCGGGGCTTACCGACAAGGAAAGCCCGGTGGAGCCGTTATCCTCCAGAACATTCCGTTGGGCTTCGATGTCGCCAGCAGCGATAATGTCCACCCCGGCCTGTCCCGAATCGGTCACGAGATTGTCACTGACCAGGGCGGTACCGTCGGAGCGTACGCGCACACCGTTCGAGTTGCTGTGCTGCACTGCATTGCGCGTGATGATGCTTCGCAAACCGTGCGACACGAACAGGCCGTCAGCAGCCGAATGGGAGATTCGGTTGTTGTCGAGAATGATCTGGCCAGCGGCGTCCGAGGTGACAGAAAGCCCGGAGCCCGCGCTTGCCTCAACTGTATTGTCCTCGATGAGCACCGTCCCCCGGGCGGCCACACGCAGATTTGTTCCCAGATTGGAGCGAACGGCATTGTGGGAGACCCGCACGTCGGTGTCCGTCGAAGATACGGTGAGATCTCCGCTTGGCGTCACCTCGATGACACCGATGATGATCCCGCCCTCGGTATTCCCTGTCACCGTATTCGCATCCACGCTCAGACCACTCGACTCACGGATCTGGATACCAACACCAGAATTCTGCAACACCTGATTACTGCTCACGACACCGGCCCGTGCCTTCTGGATGGAAATGCCTGTCTCCAGATTTCCGCTCACCTGATTCAAACTGATCATCGGCTGCGCCGCTGTGTCTGGAGCGGTGGTAAAGGCAATCCCTACAGATTGATTGTTTCTCACCCGGTTGCCGACCAGACGAATTTCGCCGCCTGCGGCAATCGCGATATTGATGCCGGCCTTGTTGTTCAGATCGAAAATACTTTCGAGAACCGCCAGATTCGTCACGCCTTGAAAGGGATCATTTGCCACACCGGCAATGATTCCATACTCGGAATTATTGCTGGCCTGCACGTCCGCCACCGTGATGTCGTAGGCATGGCGCAAAGAAAGTCCGCTCATGGCATTGCGCAAAAACCTGCTACTCGTAATTGCTCCACCCGCTCCACCAGTGAGAAACAGTCCGTAACTGCCATTATCGTTTGCCAACAGGTTCTCGATCGACACTTCCACATTGGCCCCGGCAGCACCGTTGATGACGACTCCCGACGAACCGTTCCGTTCCGCCTGGCAGTTCGTCAACGTCAGTGCGCCCGAGGCGGTTATGTCGAAGCCACGTTTGGCTCCATTGAACGCCTTGACGTTCCGGATCGTAATGTCGTGACTATCGAGTCCCGCAATCGAGGTGCGCACCTGAATGGCGGCATCGCTGGCGCCACGGATCTCGAAACCATCGATCAGGACGTGGTGGCGACCAAGCAGGATGAACCCTGTCTCGGCAGGTGCCACAGGCGCAAGCACAACCGGACCCGCTGCATCGCCGGTGATCTTGCCAGACGGATCAGCCCGAAAGGTTACCCAGCGACCGGGAATCCCATCCCGAATGAAAGAAATGTTGCCCTCGGCATAGGTTCCTGGGCCAACGATGACGCCGTCGCCGGGATTGGCCAGGGCCGCGGCGGCCTTGCGAACCGTGCGAAATGCAGTAGCCGGGGTGAGGCCGTCAGCCGCGTCATTGCCCGATGTCCGTACGTAATACGTCGTCGCCTGTGCTACGGACGCGAGCGCCATACTGCTCAGGAGCAGCCATCCTACGCCGCAGCAGCAACGTAGCAACGACAGGATGCCGTCTATCCGCAACGCTGGCCTCGATTCTCAGAACAACGTGTAGATGAACGGTCCGAGCGCGGAACTCTGGGCCGCCACCATCAGGCCACCAAAGGCAAGCAGCACGAGTACCATCGGGATGAGCCACCAGAGCTTTCTCTCCCAGAGGAAGCCGAGGAGTTCACCGGCAACGCCGAAACGATCGCGTACACTTTCCGTCAGTTTCATAAAAAATACCCTCTCACTCTGTCGGTTTCAGAATCGATTTTGCAAGGAAAAAATCCGCCAGTGTGCGAGCGGCAAGCTGGTGCCCGGCTGCTGTCCAGTGGCCGTCATGCGTAAAGTGCAATGGTCCATCGCTTTTCGCCGCATTCGCTCGAAACACAGGTGTCATGGGAATACACGGCACGGAGGCCTGGTCACACCACTTCCGCACCCGATCGAGTGGTGCGTCGAGATTCCAGGTACGTTGTTGCATGGCAGGCGTATTCGCAATGATCTGTTGCCAGGAAGCGGGATAAACCTGATCGCGCGTCGACACCACCATCACAGCAAGGCGCGCTCCTGCGGCAACGACATCCCGATTGAGCAAATCGAGCAGGTGTTCGGTATGCTTCCATGCAGTATTCCAATCCGATGACAGGGGTTCCTCATAGACGCCGAAGTCGACCGGATAGCCATCCCGTTGCGGGGCTTTGCGAATGGCCCTGGGATCGAGCAGATGCATGCGAACGAGCCATTGGGCCAGATGAGGTTGGCGCACAAGCACGAGCTGGCGCAGGAACTGGTAGGCCCGGGAACGGACCACCAGTCCACGCCAACCATGCGCCGCCTTCTTTTCCACACCGATCACACGTAGCGGTTCACCCTTTGCGTCGTATTCGGGACGCAACACGTCTTCGAGAACCGGGCTGTTATTCTTCACATCGTTACCCGGGTAGAAACTGAGCAACACCACATCGGGCTGATAACGGACACCCTCCTGGCGGAACCAGAGCAACTCGCTCACCGTACCGTAGCCGCTGACACCGGCAGCAATCACTTCCACACGCTTTGCCAGACCCGCTGCATTGAGGAGGGTTTCCAACCGGCGAGTGAAGACGGCATCCAACGGCACATGCATGGCCTCCACGAACGAGTCGCCCAGCACCAGCACCCGGAACACACCGGCTGGCTTTTCGTAGGAATGTTCTACGTCGCGAAGCCCCTGCGAGTTGATCCGCACGGGTACGACAAATTCACGATCCTCCTGAGTCCACCAACCCGACTTCCCCGGTGCAAGACGGGCACCTACCAGAGGATCCGGCTCCCACAACCGGTCGGGTGTGAGGTGGAGGACACGAACCCCAACCTCCAGCATCACAGCCGCGAGGCTGATGCCGAACAGCGCCAGAATTGCGCCGAAGAGGAGTTCCTTGCCGCGACTCACGCTGGTTTTCGCACGATGCAGTTGCCGAGGACGAGTGCGTCCATGCCACTTCGGGAAAACGTGCTGAAGGCATTCGCCGGAGTGGTCACGATCGGCTCACCTTTGAGATTGAACGAGGTGTTCATGACGACCGGGACGCCCGTGGCCTGGCCGAAGCGTTCGATCATCGAATGGTACAGAGGGCTTTCGGACTTGTGCACGGCCTGGAGACGCGCCGAGTTGTCGACGTGTGTGATCGCCGGGATTACTTGACCCTGCCCTTCTTTCACGGGAACGACAAACAACATGAAACGAGCGGGATAGTGTTTTTCGGCAGAGGGTAGATCAAAGAAGCGTTCGGCGCTGCCCGAAAGCACGCGAGCGCCATCCGGCGAGAAGGCCACAGAACTG
>CAZEWD010000157.1:0-2953 GCA_964515725.1 uncultured Binatia bacterium (SeqCode) | reverse complement strand
CTTCACATTGACGATTTCCTTCATCTCCTCGCGGCGCGGGTCCGCCAGGATGCTGCGTGCGCCGAGCGCGCGCGGCCCCCATTCGAAGCGCCCCTGAAACCAACCGATCACATGGCCACCGGTCAGTTCACTCACCACGGCATCGAGCAACGCGTCTTCGTTATCGTAGGTCTCATAAGGCATCCCGCAGGTACGTGCGAAGTCGTTCACTTCCGCATTCGTAAAATCCTGCCCCCAGTAGGCATGCTTCATCACGAATTTGCGCGGTTGCCCCAATGCCAGATTATGCGCGTAGAGGGCCGCACCCAGCGCGCCGCCACCATCACCTGCCGCTGGTTGGATATAGACTTCCTTGATTCCGGTCTCGCGGATGATCCGGCCATTGGCGACACTGTTGAGCGCCACGCCGCCGGCCAGACAGATCCTGTCCAGACCTGTTTCTTGATGGAGGTTGCGTACCATCGAAAGGACGATCTCCTCGGTGACCTTCTGGATGCTGGCCGCGATGTCGGCGTAGTACTGATTGCGCCGAGCCATCTCATCGAAGTTGGCGGGCTTGTCACCAAAGTACGACGGGTACCCGGACGTCTCGGTGAAAAAGTGCCAGGAAGGGTCACGCGGTTCGCCGAACAGTTCGACAAACTTTTGATTGAACGTCTGGGTCGAGGAATGGTGAAAACAGAAATAGCTCATGTCGAGCCAGAAGCCGCCGTCGTCGTCCAGGCGCACCACTTTCCACACCTTGTCGACGTACTTCGGCTCGCCATAGGGTGCCATTCCCATCACTTTGTATTCGCCCTCGTTCACCTCGAAGCCGAGGAAGGCGGTGAAGGCACTGTAGAGCAGACCGACCGAGTGCGGGAAGCGGATCTCCCGCATGAGCTTGATCGAGTTACCCTTGCCGACGCCCATCGTGGCGGTTGACCATTCCCCCACACCATCGACGGTGAGAATCGCTGCCTCATCGAAAGGCGAACACAGGAACGTACTCGCCGCATGGGAGAGGTGGTGTTCGCTGAAAAGAATTTTCTCGTTTGGAATTCCCAACTCGTGGCGGATGATGTTTTTGACCCACAGCTTGTCGAGGAGCCAGGTCGTCATCGCATCGCCAAATACCTTCCACGACTTCGGTACGACCTGGAGTGAGGTGGTCAGAATACGCTCGAACTTTACGAAAGGCTTCTCGTAGAAGACGACATAGTCGACATCCTGAATGCCGATTCCCGCTCGCTCCAGACAGAACTGGACGGCCAACCTCGGAAAGCCGGAATCATGCTTCTGCCGGCTGAAGCGCTCTTCCTCCGATGCCGCAATCAGTTCGCCGTCCATCAGCAACGCGGCTGCGGCATCGTGGTAAAAGCAGGAGATCCCGAGAATGATCATGATCTGTGTCCTTTGAGGAGAGATTCGTAAATCGCCGACATTTCAGCCACGTGGCGCTCCAGACTGAATTTCTGCCGTGCCCATTGCTGCGCTTGCATCCCCATGCGCCGCCGTAGCTCGGCGTCTCGCAGGAGCAGCAGAAGTCGATCGGCCAAAGCCCGGACATCTCCCGGGGGCGTCAGAAAGCCAGTTTCACCGTCACAGATCAACTCGGGAACTCCGCCGGCCGCCGTGGCAATCACCGGCTTGCCGAGCAACATGCCTTCGAGAATGACGCGTCCGAAAGGCTCGGCACGCACGGATGTGTGCACGATGACGTCCAACGCATTCATCACGTCGGCGATATCCGTTCGAAACCCTGTAATCTGTACGACATCGTCCAAACGTGAATCCCGAATCACGCCCTGTAGCCGCTCGTAATAGGCTGCGCCAGCACGGTGGACACCGCCAATGATGAGTCCACGGCTCTCCGGCAAGTCATGCTGTACGGCTGCCATGGCCTCGGCAAAAACGACCTGTCCTTTCCATTCCTGGATATTCCCAATGACTCCGGCACAGAGCGCACCATCCGGAATACCCAGTTCGCGGCGCACGTCTGCCACCGAACGCTGTGGTTGGAAACCGCTTTCGTCCAGGGCATCGTACACCACCGCGGTGCGCGGACTGACCACGCCATGGCTCGTGCAATGTTGCCGTACCGCTTCGGTCATCGGCACCAGGACCCCGATGCGACGCGCCATCCAGCGCTCACGCCCCTCATATTTTTCGAAACCCTTGACGTGGCAGACACTTGGTGTGCGGGTGAGCAAACAGGCCAACAGACCATCGAAGTTCGCGCGCACACCGTTCCCGAGATGCACCACATCCGCCTCGAAATCATGGATCAGCCGGGCAATCTGCAGCGCCGCGGGAAATTCCTCGAAGAGCAGGCGTAGCGTCTGACGGCCCGTATGCATCAGAGACCGCACGCCGCTGTTGCGGCGTGCCCGGTGGTAGCTCCCGGCCTGTTGCAAGGCATGCTCTTTTGGAAGCCGGCGGCGCGTAACGTGGAATGTACGGACTCCGATGGCGGCAAGGTCTGCTTCGATGCTTTTGGTTTCGTAAAGCAGCATACCTGCCGTGAAACGTGTCCGATCGAGTCCACGCACCAGATGGTACAATCCGGTCAGCGATCCGCCCACGACACCACCGCTGGAAGCCTCGACGAAGAGGACACGAATCATCCCCGTGCCCCCAATGCACCGCCAGCCAATGGTCTGGTCGTACCCGCCGAGTCCAACACGATCCTCACCGCCTCTGCACACGTCATGTCCGGCGCAATACCAACCTCCATGCACCGGACCGATGCGGTCAGATTCGCCATTTCATTTTCACGCTGGGCCATGAGACCGCAGGGATGTACCTGTTCGAGAATCGCACCATAGGCGAAGTAGCGGCGCAGGTCGTTCACCATCAGGTTCCCGGCGCTGAGCCAGCCGTGTGCCTGCTCCGATGGCACTTCCCTCACGAATGACTTCACCGCGCGGCGGGGAAACACCAGCATAGTGGCCTGTCCCCCCGGGGACAGCCG
>CAZEWD010000156.1:3824-7416 GCA_964515725.1 uncultured Binatia bacterium (SeqCode) | reverse complement strand
GGTAGCGGCTCCTCCATGTATGCGAGCCGCGCCGCCAGCGCGGAGGCGTAGGCATCGACGCTCAGTGTGATCGTGTCACGCTGGGCATCGGCGTAGACGCGTTCGGCATCGACGAGTTGCAGAATGTTTGTTGCGCCTTCCCGGAAGGATGAACGTGTGGCATTGCGGACGATTTCGGCTGGGCGGAGCAGGTCCGTCTCAACGGTACGCGCTCGTTCCGCAAGTTCCTGTGCGGCACGGAAAAGCGAATCCAATTCGGCTGTGAGCTGGCGGCGCAGCGCATCACGATCGAACAGCGCAGCACGCGCTTCAGCGCCGGCGCGTGTGACGTTATCCCGATTCTGATCGAAAATCGGCAGCGGAACCGTCACCCCGGTAACCAGAGTGTCTGCACTGTCGGTGCGTTTGTATCCTGCTGTGAGGGCCGGATCAGGAACCCGCTGCGCTCGTTCGAGGGCGAGGCTGTGCTGTGCGCGTTCCACGCGTGCCTCGGCAGCCCGCAGATCCGGATGACGCTGCAGCGCTCTTTCGACCAGTGCCTGGCGTTCTCCCATCGGAGGCGGGAGCGGCGCGGGCACCCGCAGGCGACTGCCCTCGATCGGCGGCGGCTCACCAAGCAGCGTGGCAAGTGCCGTGGCATGGCGATCCCGTTCGAGGCGTAACTGGCTCAGGAGAAGGTCGAGGCGGGCCGCTTCGCCGCGGAATTTCATCAGATCGGCTTCTGGCGCATACCCATCACGTGCGCGATGTTCCATCGTATCCACGAGCACCTGGAACTGTGCCCGTGCTTCGTGCAGCGCCTGGAACTCTTCCTGCGCGCGCAGCGCGCCGAGATAATATCGGGCGGTGAGGAGCACGATCTCGCGTTCGACCTGCATTCGATGGGCCTCTGCGGCAGCGATATCGGCGTTCGCGACGGCTTGCCGTTGTGCACGCTTGCCACCGAGCTCGATGGTTTGCGACAGGGTCGCAAAAAAATCGAGCGACGGGCTGGATGATCCCGCCGGGGAACCGTGAAAACGTACATTCTCCTCGCGCAATTCGAGTTCCGGATTCCGTAGCCGGCCCGCTTGCGCCAGTGCCGCACGCGCTGCAAGGAGGCGCTGTGCTGCGCTCTCCGTCTGTGGCGCGACGTTTTGTGCCAGTCGCAGCGCATCTTCGATCGGCAGCGGTTGTGCGTAGGCACGGTTCGACAGCCCGAGACAGGAAAGGCACGCATATATCAGCCAGATACACACCATCGGCTTTTTCATTGTGCGGCCCGCTGAGAGCATTATGAATCGCAAGCGATCAGTCCAGAGTGGGTGTCGGGAAAATTCATTCATCGTCCGTGTGCCATGCGCCGGACAGCGACGCCGCAAAGCAGGCTGATCATTGCCAGAGGTAACAGAATCCAGTCGAGTGCGTGATCGGTGTGGCGTTCGCCAGTCTGTCGCGCAACCACTTCCGCAATCGGAGCATCGACCGTTCCACCGGTACTGTCTGCCAGCGCCTGGAGCAACGGGAGGTTCGCCGAGCCGGCTTCGAATTCAACCTTTGGACCCATGCCGTCGGGGGGAACGGTCAGGCGCACGCTGCGTTGTTCGACGACGCCTCGTGCACGGCGAAGGGTCAGCCGTACCGGGTACGATCCCGGTCCGAGCGGCAGCGGCGCCGCGTATCGACGCGGACCATTTGGTGCGAGGGAGAGTTCGATGGCCTGTCCCTGCCATTCCAATCGTGCCGACATGGAAATCTCGCCGTAGTCGCCCGTTGTTTGGACCACGAGATGCATCCTGCCTTCGATGGCCTGAGCGTCGACCAGCAGATCTGCTGCTGTCTGTTCACGTGTCGCCCAGTGCATGAGCTGCGACCACAGTTTTCCGAAACGATCCCACGTCACCCATGAGACCGCATCGTCGCCAAAGCTGCCAGTGAAGGCCACTACCCGTCCCAACCCATATTGCCACACGGCCAACAACGGGTCCTTCTTGTTTCCTGACTCGACGTAGAGGACGGTGTCGGCGCCGGGCTTCACCTTGGTGAACGCGTAGCTGCCGATCTCCGGAATCAAATGAGGCGGGATACCCTGCAGAATCTGCGTTGTGCCGAGCGGGCGAGGCGTGTACGAATTGTCGGCGCGTGGTGCATGAATCATGGCCCGGCGGGTATCGTTCAGCATCAATTGAGGCAGCAGCTCCGCGTTCTCGACGTGATGGAACCGGCCTCCCGTGCGCGCGGCGATATCGTTCAAGAGTTGTAGATTGACCGTGTCTTCCCCAATGCGAATTGTCGTGACGCTGATTCCTGCTCTGGCGAGCGCATCGATGAGAGGAGCGTGGTCGGCCGCTGCTCGGTTGGTGTCTCCGTCGGTCAAAAGCAGGATGTGCGAGAGGTTGGCCCTGGCGACCATGAGCTGGCGGCGTGCCGTGTCGAGGGCGTCGAAGAAATCTGTTCCACCGCCGGGTACGAGCCGTGGGATGTCCTGTCTCAGCCGGAGGCGGTTCTTTTCGATAGGGCGTAACGGCGCAACTTCGAACATCTGTGAGTCGAACACGATCAGACCAATCAGGTCCGTGTCCCGGAGCTGTTCGATCACCGCCAGCGCTGCGCGTTTGGCATACTCGAGCTTCGACTCGGCCTCACTACGCTGCAGCCGGTTGTGGATGTCGTAGCCCATGCTGTTGGAGCGGTCGATCACAAGATACAGGGCCATCGGATCCCTCGCTTTTCGCGGGGGTCTTCCTGGCTCCAGCGTTACCGGAAGAAACCTTGCCAGAGCCGACTTTCTATACCCGGGATCTCCATAGGTTCGCTCCCCGGCTGCGAGCACGAAGGCGCCGCCGTTCCGTACGTATTGTTCGATGGCTTCGAGAGTTTTCGGTGTGAGCGCCGCCGAGGGCACTTCTTCGAAGATCACTCCGTGATACCCGGGTAGGGCCGCCAACCGGCTTCCCAACTCGGCTGGCTTCACCATCGATACCTCTGCCCCCTTTTCTTGCAGCGCAAACCCGAGTGCCGAATGTTCTCCTGAGTTCACCAGGAGCAAACGCATCCTGCCAGCCACGAGGATGACCGTTTCAGCGATGTTGTTGGCCGGGCGTACATCGTTCGCCGCGTCGACTTCGGCGCGCAAACGATGATTGCCGGCTGCGTGGAGACGGTAGGGGACTTCGATGCTGTTGATGCCGGGTTGAAGGGTCAGTTCCTGGCGACCGATCGGCTGTCCGTCGACCGTCAGGGCAAGTCTTGCCGCCTGTGCCTCGCCCTGATTGCGCACGACGAGACGAATCGAGAAGACGCTGTCTTCGACGGCAACAGAGGGCGCGACGATCTTGTCCAGTACGATGTCGTTTCCCTCGGCACGAGGGGGAATCGCTGCATGCAAGGCAATCTGTGCAGCACGCAGGGCTGCGATCCGGGAGAGCGCATCGCCACGCGTTTCGTTGCCGTCCGTTAGGACCACCAGACGGCGTTGTCGATCTGCGGGAAAGAGAGCGAGTGCCGTGTCGATCGCCCGGGCGATGTCCGTTACTCCCGTAGAGCCGACCAGTTCCCCGGTCAGGTCTGCGGGGCTGCCAGAGGAAGGCGCTACCGCGGTTTCGCCGGCGAA
>CAZEWD010000156.1:0-3813 GCA_964515725.1 uncultured Binatia bacterium (SeqCode) | reverse complement strand
GTCAATTCATCTTCCGAGGCGAGGGAATCCGCCAGCTTGCGGATGTACTGCTCCTCCCATCGCCGTCCGGTGGCATCGATGCTGTCTGAACGGTCGGCGGCGACCACGAGAGAGAGCCGATCTCTCGGCAGCGCGACACGCAGGGCGAGTCCAGAAAGGTGGAGTCCCAGTATGAGGAGGGCGATCACCCGGAAGGCAGCGGCCCAGCCGCCCATCTTTGTCGTGCGCCAGAGAAACACGGCGCCACCTATGGCAACCACGAACCATACCGGATGTGGTAGCGCCAGCGAAAGTTCGTGGGGGTGGGTCAGCAGATAGTGCAGCCCTGGCGTCTCGATCATGCGCGCCTCGCTGCAACGATCCACTCGAGTAGCAGCAGGACGAAGGCGGCCACACAGAGTGTTCGGCTGAAGGTGGGAAGCTGCGTGTGGCTGCGGGCCAGGACATTGGGAGTCATTGAGACAGGCGGCGGACTGGCGGCTGGCCCCGCTGGCACCGTCGCGAGGTCTGATTCCGCGGCATTGACGAATCCGGCGAGAAGGAGGCGTTCGGTGCCATCGACCTCGAGTCGGTAGACTCCTGCGTGTCGTGGTGTCAGGGCAGGAGGTGCACCTTCGATTCGGCGTGTGGCGCCCGATGGGTCGAGGACCTGGATGGTGTCCGCCACCGTGTCTCTCACGACGTACGTCTGGCCGGTGAACACCACCGCGCTGTCGTCCTGAGGTGGTGCCAACCAGGCCAGTGTGTTCAAGAAGAACAAGAAGAGGCCCACATTGTCGTTGCTCAAGAGCCGTTCCGCGGCGAGGTCGAACCCGTAGCAAACGCTGCGATGGCCATTTTCTTCACGAGCGACCGCGACGGGGAATTCCTGCCGGGAATTCCTCGACCAGAGCAATGGCTGCACTCCCGGTGCCGCAGCCAGGATCCGGGTCCGTTCGAATGGGCGAGTGGTGACGAATTGCAAGGATTGCAGCACCGGGTGTCGTGTATTCCAATCCAGCACGTCAACTTCCGTTGCGTCTCCACTCGCTGGAAAAAAAGCGTTGCCGGGAGGTGGATAAAGAAAGAGTGCGTTGATCGTGGGCTGTGTGGGCGGCACCATGCGATCGAAGATGACGAGATCTGCGGGGGGTGGCGGGTCCACTGCACCTGGTTTGACCGTGAGGATCTCCAGGCCGGGTGTGACGTTCGCCACCGCAAAGAGATCTTTCGCCAGAGTATCGGAGGGCGAAACGAGAAGAACCCGTACGGGATGGACGGGTCGGACCCACCCGTAGGCGGTATTGTCGGCGGTGAGCGCATCGTCCACGTTCAGCCGTGCAATCACTTGCCCCGAACCGGGCAGGTGATCGACCCGGTACGCCTCCGATTGTCGCGGTAACAGGGTGAACCCGGTTTGCAACAAGGTCTGCCCCGTGATTTCGAGGCTCAACATGCCGTGTTGTTCCCGTAATCCGTAGTTGTGGATCCGGACGTCGACGGTGGCATGCTCCGGCGGCTGAAAACGCCCCTGGCGCACGATCAGTGACTCGATGGCGACATTGTCGGCTGGCTCGCCCACATGGTGGAAATCGATGGTGTCACGCACGGTACCGGGCAATTCCGTTACCGGCCGGTCCGAATAGACGCGCACCTGCGCGCTAGAGTCATTGCGCCGGCGGGCGCTTTCCACCGAAGCCAGGGCGACGGCCAGATCTCCACCGGTGTCGGCGGGCCCGAGCCGAGTCAGCGCTTGCTGCACATCCTCACGATTGCGCGTGAACGGAACGATCGTTTCCGGAGTGTCCCCGGCGCCGACCAGCATGATTTCCGAGTTGTCTGGCAGCGTGGCGAGATCTCGTAGGGCGCTGTCGAGGGCCAGCCTCCAGCGTGAACCGTGGCCAGCACGTGCCTGCATGCTGGCTGTGGTGTCCATCACGAAAATGAAGCGAGCGGGCGCCGTTTCGTCTGCTGCGCCGTGCCAGTACGGCTTTGCCAGACCGGCGATGAGACTGAGCAGGGCAAGCATCTGCAGGAGGAACAGCAGGTCTGGCCGAAACCGCTCTGTGCGAATGGTATCCTCACGCAGGCTGTGCCAGAGCAATAGCGCAGGCACGACAACCTGGCGCCGGCGCCGTTCCCAGAAATGGAGCAGCACGAGCACGCCGGCGAGGATCCCGAATCCCAGCGCCGGAGGATCCGCGAAACCCATCAATGCCGCTCGCACCGTGCCGCGCGCGCTTTGTGGCGGCTCGTTTGCCGCTGCTTCAACGAAGCACTCCGGCGCGTGTGAAATCGTAAAACAGGCAATGCTCGAGTCCGAGGTGCGTATCGGCGATGATGCACTTGATCTGGTGCTTGCCGCAAAATGCCTCGAGGCCGCCGAGGTGTTGGGTCAGAGCCGCTTCATATCGTGCCAGGTTGGTGGCATCGAGAGTGGCGTTGCGTAACATGCCCGTTTCCGCATCGACGATTTGGGCCCTGTGGAAGAGAGAACTCGGGTCGCGCTCGCCAGTGCCGATGATGCGTACGGCGGTGACATGAAAGCGGCGCGCCACCAGTTCGAGGAGCACGGGTTCATATTCGCCGGGCGGGGCGAGGAAGTCGGAGAGAAGCACGGCAAGACCGGGCGTCTTGAAGCTGGTGAGGGTGGCGCGCAAACCACTGCCGAGCGATGTCCTGCCTCGTCCGCGCGCCACTGCCAGGAAATCTCGCAAGGCGCTGAGCGCTTCACGATGTCTCCAAACGGGGGAACTGATGCCATGTCCTGGCAGAGCCTCGCTCCAGAGGGCGAGCCGGACGGGATCATGATTGGCGAGTCCTATATAGGCAAGGCTTGCGGCAAGCTGGACGGCTACCTCCAGCTTGCGATCCGACCGTGGCGCGGTCATCGAGGCAGAAGCATCGAGGAAAATGTGCAGAGGCGCTTCTCGCTCGGCGCGGAAGGTCTTGATCAGGAACTGGTCGAGTCGCGAGTAGGCGTTCCAATCCAGGTGTCGCAGATCGTCTCCCGGATGGTAACCCTTGTAGGCTTCCAACTCGATGCCGGAGCGTTGTGCGCCACGCGGCATGGGCGTTTGGCCGGGCCGTATGCTGAGGGAATGGCGCAGGTTGAGTTGAAAACGATCGAGTTTGCTCAGGAACGACGGCTCGAAGACGGCAGCAAGCGCATTCTCCAGAGATTCATCGGGAGGGGAAATCGGAGATTTCCGGACTTTCGTCCGCCTCTGTTGCCAGCGAGCGAGCATGGACCGTTACTTGCGCAGGCGCTGGACGGATTGGACGAGACGCCGGATGATGGCGCGGGAGTCGATGCCGTCGGCCACCGCGGCAAAATTGAGGACGAGGCGGTGGGCCAGAGCGGGTTCCGCCACTGCATCGATGTCGTCGTAGGAAATGTGCACGCGTCCGTCCAGAAGCGCGCGTACCTTGGCCCCCAGCAGGAGCGCCTGGCCGCCGCGCGGACTTGCGCCAAAACCGACGTAACGTGCCACATGCTCATCGACCTTGCCGGCGTCCAATCTCACCGGGCTGAACTTCGAACCGGGTGGCAGTGTGGCGTGTACCAGAGCCGCTGCGTAGTTCTCGAGCTGCGGTGCGACCATGACCTCGCGTACGAGTCCGCGCAGTTCCTCGAGGCGAGCAGGTGCTTCGCTCGCTTCGAAGAGCGGCTCGATGACGTGGAGAGTCGGACCGGTGGTGCTTCCGATGATGCGTTGCAGCTCTTCCGCGGAGGGATAGGAAAGGAGTGTCTTGAAGAGGAAGCGATCCAGTTGCGCCTCGGGCAACGGATAGGTTCCCTCCATTTCGATGGGATTGAGAGTGGCTACGACA
>CAZEWD010000155.1:3375-7438 GCA_964515725.1 uncultured Binatia bacterium (SeqCode) | reverse complement strand
CCGGTGATTGCCCGTCTGCCGGCAAGCGGGCTATCACACGACCGGAGGTATTCCATGCGAGAGCTGGTCCGGTCTTGTTCCTATACGGTGTTGCTGATCCCTCTGTTGTTCGTCCTGTCTGCTTGTGGATCGGACACTGTCGCTCAACGGGTGGAGGAGCCTGTCATTCTTCGCGGAGATGGTGTGGCGCGCCCACAGATCGAAGGTCCGGTGAGTGGTGGGCAAGGCCAGCCTTTTCTTGCCACGACCACTTTCGATCTGGCCGAGGCCGGTTATTCCGAAGCGGAGTTTTTTCTTTCCGGAACTGCCAGCTCCTATCGTACCGAAACGGCCTTACAGTCGGATGGTCACTGGAGCGTCCATCCGGCCGGCGAGGCTGCCTACCGCACACGTATTGTCGTCTACCGTCCGATCGATCCGAGGAAATTCAACGGCACGGTGATCGTCGAGTGGCTCAACGTCAGTGGGGGTCTCGATGCTGCGTCGGACTGGCTCATGGGGCACCGTGTGCTTGTCCGCGAGGGATTTGCCTGGGTGGGGGTCTCTGTCCAGTATGCCGGCGTTGAGGGGGGCGGTTCGCTGCTCGGTCTGATCACCGCCGATCTCAAGACGATGGATCGGGAACGATACGGATCCCTGGTACATCCAGGGGATAGTTTTACGTATCACATTTTTTCCCAGGTTGCTCAGGCGATCCGCCGCCCTGGTACCGTTCGCCCCCTGGGTGATCTCGATGTGCGTGCGGTGATTGCTGCGGGAGAATCACAGTCCGCCTTTCGCATGGTCACCTATGCCAACGGAGTTCATCCGATCGCCGACATCTACGACGGCTTCTTCATTCACAGCCGTGGCGGCAATGGTTTGGCCGCAGCCGCGCTTTCGGAATTGCCGCAGGCGGAGATTGCGGTTCCCAATGCAACGTTGATCCGGAGCGATCTGAATGTGCCGGTGTTCACGTTCCAGACGGAGACGGATCTGACCATTCTCGGGTCTGCTTCCATACGCCAACCCGACACTGACCGCCTGCGATTATGGGAAGTGGCCGGCACGGCGCATGCAGATACCTACACCACGATCGTGGGGGCGGAGGATCGGGGTAATTCGCCAGCTATTGCCGATCTCATCCTGACCACCTCGCCCGTGATCGGCTTCGATTGTGCGCAGCCCGTGAACTCGGGCCCGCAACACTTCGTCTTGAATGCGGCCTTGCATGCAATGAACCGTTGGGTACGGGAAGGGATTGCTCCGCCTCTGGCACCGCTGCTCGAGGTGGCGGGAGGGACGTTACCCAGTCTGTTGCGTGACCAGTACGGCAATGCAAAAGGGGGAATCCGCACGCCCTACGTCGATGTGCCCATTGCGAAATTCACCGGAGACGCGCGAGGCTCGATCCTTTGTCTTCTTTTTGGCACCACGACGCCGTTCACGGCGGAGCGTCTGGCCGAGCTTTATCCGACCCACGACGCATACGTCCGGGCCTACGAGGATGCGACCGATCGCGCCGTTCGGGCAGGGTTCATTCTCCCGGAGGATGCTCGACTGATGAAGAGCGCGGCAGCGGCTTCCTCTGTAGGCCGATGAAGAATCGTATCTGATCCATGCCAGTGGGGGATACCTCGGGCGGTGCGTCAGGCGACAGTGGTTTGGGACTCTCTGTCTTGGTAGGAGAAATTTGATGCGAACGAAGATAACCGGGATGTTGGGTGTGGATTTTCCGATCCTTGCGTTTACGCACTGCCGGGATGTGGTGGCGGCTGTAACAAATGCGGGTGGGTTTGGTGTTCTGGGAGCCGTGGCCCACACGCCCGAGCAACTCGATATCGATTTGAAATGGATTGCCGAACAGACGAAGGGCCGGCCATTTGGAGTCGATCTGCTGATTCCCAGCAAGTACGCCGGCGCGGAATCGGGTGGCTTTGAACCGGCGCGTCTCAAGGAGATGGTTCCGGACGGTCATCGTGAATGGATTGACGAACTACTCAAGCGTTACGATGTTCCGGAACTGCCGCCCCCGTCGCCGGACAGCAAGCGGGACCAGCGTGGCATGGGTGGCATGAGAGTCGATCCGAAGAGTATGGGTCCGCTCATCGAGGTGGCGTTCGATCACCAGGTGAAGCTGATCGCCTCGGCCCTGGGAACGCCGCCTGCGTGGCTCGTGGAACGAGCCCATGCGGCTGGAATTCGTGTGGCCGCGTTGGCAGGGCGGATCGATCACGCAATCGCTCACAAGAATGCCGGGGTTGATATCGTGATCGCACAGGGGACGGAAGCCGGCGGACATACGGGAGAGATTGCCACGATGGTGCTGGTGCCTCAGATCGTCGATGCCGTGGCTCCCTTGCCGGTGCTTGCGGCGGGTGGCATTGCGTCAGGGCGGCAAATGGCCGCAGCACTGGCTCTGGGTGCGGAGGGCGTGTGGTGTGGGTCGGTCTGGTTGACGACGCACGAGGCGGAAACCACGCCGGCCATCCGTGAAAAATTTCTTGCTGCGACGTCTGCCGATACGCGGCGCTCGCGTTCCCTCACGGGAAAGCCTGCTCGTATGTTGCGTTCGGCGTGGACCGACGCATGGGAGGAGCAGGGTGCGCCGGAGACACTTCCCATGCCCCTGCAGAGCGTCCTCATTGCGGATGCGCAGCGCCGTATCCACCGCGTTGCTCACAAAGAGGGATCCAGTGCGCGTCCGCTGGTCACCTACTTCGTGGGACAGGTGGTCGGCCAGATGAACGCGGCGATGTCCAGCCGTGATGTCGTGCGTGAGATGGTCGAAGGTTGCCTGGATTCCCTGGATCGTATCAACGGCCTGGTGGGGGAAGAGTAGAATCCTCCGACGACGAACCGGCTTCTCTTCTCGCATGCGAGCCGGAATGAATCTAATACCTACATCCGAGGCCGGAGTCCCATCTCTGGGACCCCCGAACCCCTGAGTTGGAGAGCGAAGCTGGAAACAGCGGGCCGAGAGAGTTGCAGACGGGACTAGAAGGAGCAGTCATGGGACGGATTTTCGAAACTCGCAAGCACACGATGTTCGCGCGTTGGGACCGTATGGCGAAGATGTTCACGCGTCTGGGCAAGGACATCGTCATGGCGGTAAAGGCCGCCGGCCCTGATCCTGCTGCCAACCCCCAGTTGCGACGGGTCATTCAGAACGCTCGCGCGGCGAACATGCCGAAGGACAAGATCGAAGCGGCCATCAAGCGAGCCGCCGGCAAGGATGCAACGAGCTACGAAGAGATCATTTACGAAGGATATGCACCGCACGGGATTGCCGTGCTGGTCGAGGCGGCCACGGATAATCCGACGCGTACAGTGGCCAGCCTGCGCTCGCGCTTCAATAAAGGTGGCGGGAATCTCGGTTCGTCGGGTAGCGTGGGTTTTCTGTTCAAGAAGATGGGAGTTTTCCGTCTCGATCCCACAGGGATCGATGCCGACGAACTGGAGTTGGCACTGATCGATCATGGGCTCGAGGAAATGGGCGAAGGAACGGGGGAAAAGGGGGAGCCACAATTGATCATCCGTTGTAGTTTCCCCGAATTCGGGAATCTGCAAAAGGCACTTGAAGATCGTAACATCAAGCCGATTTCGGCGGCTGCCGAGTATATTGCCATTACACCCAGCGAACTTCCGGAAGAACAGGCGAAGGAAGTTCTGAAGCTCGTCGACAACATCGAGCAAGACGACGACGTGCAGAACGTGTTCCACAATCTGGCCTGAAGCCAGCAACTCAATTCGAACGGACTGGTCGAATTGGCTGGTCCGGTATGTTCCCTCACCATGCTTCTCTTGAGTTGTCAGGGCCTTCGTAAGGCCTTTGGCGCCACCACCCTCTTCGATGGGTTGTCATTCGGGGTCTTCGAAGGGGACCGTATCGGTGTGGTGGGTCCGAACGGTAGCGGCAAGTCGACGCTCCTGAAGATCCTTGCGGGTAGTGAGGCGGCGGACGGTGGGACTCGGTCTCTACGTAAGAATCTGCGCCTTGCGTACGTCCCGCAGGAGTCCCGCTTTGCTCCTGATGCGACCATCGAAGCGGTGATCAACGAGTCGGTGGGAGAGGTGCACGACG
>CAZEWD010000155.1:0-3365 GCA_964515725.1 uncultured Binatia bacterium (SeqCode) | reverse complement strand
GGTGGGATTTCCAGACACGCAGCAGATGGCATCATCGCTGTCGGGTGGCTGGAGCAAGCGTCTCGCAATCGCCAGTGCACTGGCGCAGCGGCCTGACCTGCTACTGATGGATGAGCCGACGAACCATCTCGATGTCGAAGGCATCCTCTGGCTGGAGAGACTCCTGCGCCTCGAGGCCCTGGCCTACGTCGTCGTCAGCCACGACCGTTATTTTCTGGAGAACGTTGCCAACCGTATGATCGAGTTGAATCCGATGTATGCCGACGGCTTTCTCGATGTGCGCGGCAGCTATCATGTATTGCTCGAGCGAAAGGACGATGTGCTCCAGGGCCAGCGGCGTTATCAGGAGACGCTTGCCAATCGTGTGCGCCGCGAGGTCGAGTGGCTCAAACATGGACCGAAGGCGCGCACACGCAAGTCGAGTGCTCGGATCCAGGAGGCGAGTCAGTTGCAAGATGAGCTTGCTGCCGTTGCCGAACGCACGGAATCGCGCCGGTTACGCCTCGAATTGAACCCGTCTGCACGCAAGACAAAGCGTCTGATTGTCGTCGAATCGGTAGTGAAGAACTTTCCCGGTGCCGGTTCTCTGGGCCCCATGAGCTTTACGCTTTCACCTGGAGCCTGTCTTGGAATTCTCGGGCCGAACGGCAGCGGAAAGACGACACTTCTACGCATGCTGATGGGCGAGGAGAGCCTCGATGGTGGTATGATCGAGAGGGCGGACGATCTGCGATTGGTCTATCTGGACCAGCACCGCGAGCAGATCGATCCAGAGACCACATTGCGTCGTACGCTGGCTCCGCACGGCGACCAGATCATCTACAACGAGCGCAGCATGCACGTAGCGGCCTGGGCGCGCCGTTTTCTCTTCCAGCCCGAGCAACTCGATATGCCAATGCAGCTCTTTTCCGGAGGCGAACGAGCACGTGTGGCCCTGGCCCGATTGCTGCTGCGGCCGGCTGACGTGCTCATTCTGGACGAGCCCACGAACGATCTCGATATCCCGACGCTCGAGGTGCTCGAGGAGAGTCTCCTCGAATTCCCGGGAGCGATTGTCCTGGTGACACATGACCGCTTTCTGTTCGAGCGCGTGACCTCGGATGTCCTCGCGATCGACGAAAATGGCAGTGTCCGCTGCTTTGCCGATTATGCACAATGGGAGTCGGCGCAGCGGCAGCGTGTGGCTTCCGAGAAAAAAGCGGCGCGTGCCGAGGGTGAGACGGAACGCCCACCGGAGAAGCGTGTAAAGCGGCTCACCTATAATGAGAAGCGCGAATGGGAGCAGATGGAGCAGGCCATTCTCGACGCCGAGGAATCCCTGGAGAAGGCGCGTCTGGCTGCACAGGATCCGAAGATCGCCGCTGATGCTGCGGTGCTACAGGAACGTTATGCCGTGCTGGTGGCGGCACAGGAACGTGTGGACCAACTCTACTCACGGTGGGCCGAACTCGAAACGAAACAACAGATATGAATTCGGACAACCTGATGATGCGAGCTTTACTGCAACGTCTCCTGCTGATTTCGGTTGTACTGTTCGGCCTGGCAGGGTGTCGGGAAACGTCACTGTCACTTCCTCCGAACATCATCTTCTATCTGGTCGATACGTTGAGGTATGATGCGGTCGGCGCAAACGGATACCCGAAGCTCCGGACTCCGGTGATGGATCGGTTCATGGCTGAAGGGGTGCGCTTCACGAACGCCCGTGCCAATGCATCGTGGACGCGTCCCTCGATTGCCAGTTTTCTGAGCGGTGTTCTTCCCGAGGTTCATGGTGCGAACGATCGCAAAGATCCACTGCGCGACGATGTCCCGTGGTTGCCCGTCCAGCTCAGGGAACGTGGCTATCGCACGGCCGCCGTGGTTGCCAACGCCAATGCGGGAAAGAGCTACGGGTTTGCCCGCGGGTACGACGAATTCATCGAAATGTATCCTGCGCGCATGATTCACGATCCGAGTGTGCCTCGTGCATTGGTTGGCACTGCGGACAATGTGGTGGACCGTGCCATTGCGTGGTTGCAGGGGGCGGGCGAAAAGCCATTTTTCCTCTTCGTTCTGACGGTTGATCCGCATGCTCCCTACGAACCACCCGCCCCATATGACCGAATGTACGATCCCGGGTACACGGGATCTGTGAACGGGTCGCTCGACAGCGTTTATTCCATGCTTGTTGCGGCCAAACTCGGTCGTCAGCCGGTGCCACGGGACGTAGAACATCTGCGTGCCCTGTACGATGGAGAAGTTGCCTTCAGCGATGTTCAACTGGGGCGTCTGACCGCAGAACTCGTACGACTCGGTCTCGATCGGAATACCATTTTCGTTTTCGTGTCGGACCATGGCGAGGAGTTTTACGAACATGGCGAAGGCGACCATGGCCAATCACTCTATGAGGAGTTGATCCATATTCCGCTGGGGATCCGGTGGCCTGTGCGAATTCGGGCCGGTTGGGCCTACGACGGGCTGGTCCAGGGCGTGGATCTTTACCCGACACTGCTGCGATTGGTGGGGGGGGCGCCCGTGAGTGGGGCGGGACGTGACCTCAGCGCTGACCTGCTCGCGGGGCGGAATAACGCGGCTGTTGGATCGCTGTGTGCGGACGAGCGTCTCGACCAACGCCGGCTGCGTGCCGTCATGGTAGGACAGCGGAAACTCATCGTTGACGAAAAGACCCAGCGGGAGATGTTCTTCGATCTGCGGAAGGATCCTGGGGAGAAGGCGCCGATCGCGGACATTCCGGCGGACCTGCGCGAGCGTCTCGCCGAGTGCCGGCGTGCGGGTGTGAGGTCTTCGGCAGCCAGTGTTCGGAGTGCGAGGCCGCTTTCGGAGGGTGAGCGAGAATCACTGAAAATGCTCGGTTACGGTGAGCCGGAAGAATAGCCACTTTCCCCTTTTTTTACGGATACCGGCGCTCTTGTCAGACGTGTCAGGCAAGGGCTGGAATCCTTCATAATCCATTCATTCATGGATCGTTCATTCCTTCATCCTTCCTTTTCCTTCCTAGACATCCACCCGTCCTTCATGGACATCCACCTACCCAAAGTGGAGTCCTTCTTCGTGGACATCCACCCACCCAAAGTGGATGTCCACGCTGGGTGGGTGGATGTCCATAGCTGGGGGTGTGAGCACCTGGGCCCCCGCATCGTGCTCAGAGCCCCGGTGGGCGGTGTGGTGCCGGTCCGTTACGGCTGGCACAGGACCAGAAGGCCGTATACGATGTGCCCGAAATACCCGTACGGGCACGTAGGGACACGGTTGTCACCCGCAAAGCGCCGATACAGCTCGCAGGGGGAGGCGTCCGCCGGTGGATCCGTGAAGGGAGATGGTCCTCATGGACCCTGGAGTAGAGCCAGTGGCAGATCAGGAACGAG
>CAZEWD010000154.1:0-7449 GCA_964515725.1 uncultured Binatia bacterium (SeqCode) | reverse complement strand
AGAGGCTGCGTGTCTGCAAACGAACGTGTCCAGCCGAGCGAGCCCATTCCCGTCTAAAGGCACCACCACACCCGGCCTGGGATGACCTCCGGACCCGGAAAAAGTAGGGTTTCCCTGTTCATCGAACGCACCCTGCTTTCCTGTGGGTCGAGTGCGGTTTCGTCAAACGCGGACGGAGTAGCTGACCTGATTTACCGGGCCTCCAGCAACGAACCCGGGAGAATCGGTCGGTCTCTGCGGCCCACCCGTCTCTCACCCGTTGCACGGTGATCTTCCCATGAACGCGGGAGAGACCTTCCCGGTCGCGGGTCGTGGCTTGCGCGTCGATCGCGTTCCACATTACGGTCATTCACATGAATCGGATTGCTCCGCTGCGGCCGCTCCGGGTTGCAGCTCTTGTCAAACAGATCCCGAAGATCGAGCGAATGTCTTTGGGCGCGGACGGACGCCTCCAGCGCGACGGTCTGCCGATGCACCTGAACGACTACTGCCGGCGCGCCGTGGCGAAAGGGCACGAGATCGCGCGTGCCAGCGGTGGGAC
Organism: uncultured Binatia bacterium (SeqCode); assembly: GCA_964515725.1. Classification (GTDB taxonomy): domain Bacteria; phylum Desulfobacterota; class Binatia; order HRBIN30; family HRBIN30; genus CAZEWD01. Next base: position 6,908 of record CAZEWD010000154.1, on the reverse strand, counting down.
TCTGACCGTGATTACGCTGGGACCACCCATCGCGGAAAACGTGCTACGCGAGGCCATCGCCTTCGGGGCAGACAGCGGAATCCATGTCACGGACACTGCCTTCGCGGGATCGGATACGGGAGCCACGGCCCGAGCGCTTGCCAGAGCGGTGGAAAAAGTTGGCCCGTTCGATCTCATCCTGATGGGGCGCAGTTCGCTCGATGCCGACACGGGACAGGTTCCTCCAGCCGTGGCACAGCTCCTCGGGTTACCGTTCTGTGCCGGTGTGCGGGAACTCACACTGGACGGCGATCTGTTGCGGCTGCGGCTGGAACACGATGACGAGTGGGTGAACGCCGAGGTAGCTCTGCCAGCGGTCTTGTCGTGTGCCGAACGCCTCTGCGATCCGTGCAAGATCAAGGAGCCGGATGTGTGGGCCACGGTCGACGGATCAAAAATCGAACGGCTCACGGCAACCGACCTTGGAGCAGGGCCCTGGGGGCAGGCTGCGAGCTCCACCGTTGTGGGCGAGGTGCGTGGTATCGAGGTGCGGAGACAGCGCCTGCTCCTCGATGGTCCGCTCGATGAACAGATCGCCAAGGCAAGGGAGTTCCTCCAGGAGCGCCGCATTTTTGGAGCTGAAGCAACCGATTCCCGGTCGCCGGGTGTACCTGTGCGAGCAGCGGCTTTGGATGGTCCGGTTGTCGCCGTGCTTCTGGAGCGGGGGCGGGCACGGATTGGACGCGAACTGCTGGGGACCGCTGCGGGGCTGGCCAACGAAATCGGAGGGCACGTCGTCGCGGTCGGACGTCTCCCCGGCACGATCCGCAGGCTCTCCGCATGGGGTGCCGATGCGATCGTATCGTTGGAAGGGGGCATGGTCGAGGAAGACCTGGCACGGACCATCGTGCAATGGTGCGGGCGGGTACGACCCTGGGCTCTGCTGGCGCCGAGTACGGCATGGGGGCGGGAGATCGCGTCACGCATCGCCACGGCGCTCGGGGCGGGTCTGACGGGAGATGCGGTCGGGCTACGGGTGCGCGGAGGTCGACTCATCGCCGACAAGCTGGCGTTCGGCGGTGCCATGTTGGCGGAAATCACATGCACCTCGGAAACGCAGATGGCAACGGTGCGCGCCGGTGTGTTGCCGCTTCTGACACCACGCGAGGGGCGTCACTTGCACATCGAGTCTTTGCGAACAGACACGCTCTCGCGGTTACGGATCTCGGGACGCGAGCGGGAGGACGACAGTATCGAGCTATCGAGAGCTTCTTTTGTGATCGGTGCCGGGCAGGGGATTCAACCTGAGGACTATCCGATCCTGGAAGAGTTGCGGCGTCAGCTTGGTGCGGTGTTGTGTGCGACCCGCAAGGTTACTGACAAAGGATGGATGCCGAGAGCCCGGCAGGTGGGCATCACGGGGCATTCGATTGCGCCGCGACTCTTCATCTCCGTGGGAGCATCGGGAAAGTTCAACCACACGATTGGAATCCGCGGGGCTCACACCGTGCTGGCCGTCAACACAGATCCCGCGGCAGACATCTTCAAGTGGGCGGATGTGGGGATCGTCGGGGATTGGAAAGCCGTGATGGAGGCACTCTCTCCCGCGCTCAACTCCATGCGGGTGCGGGCATCGTGAAGTACGGCACCATCATCTTCGACCTCGACGGAACGCTCGTCGACACGCTCGGGGACATCGCGGCAGCGGCCAACGAAACGCGGCGTGCTTTTGGAATGCCGCCAGCGCCGATCGAGACGATTCGCGGATTCATCGGAAACGGTGCCCGGGTCCTGATCCAGCGTGTCCTGGGAGAATCTCTGACAGGCCAGGTAGACTCGGCGCTGGAATATTTTCTGCGGTATTACGGGGAACACCTTCTGGAGGAGAGCCGGCCGTATCCGGGTTGTATCGACCTCCTGGCAAAGCTGAAAGAGCGAGGCCACACGCTGGCCATCCTCACCAACAAGCCAGAGAGACTGACCCTGGGCCTGCTGGACGGACTGAAACTCGCGCCGTACTTTACAGCGGTCGTGGGTGGCGACACGTTGCCCGTGCGCAAGCCAGATCCCTGTGGAGTGGTGCATCTGAAGCAATTGACGGGAGATGCGAATGAGCGGCTCGTCCTGGTCGGAGATTCGCTGATAGACCATCGAACCGCACAGGCCGCTGGAATCGACTTCCTCGGGGTCGCCTGGGGTTTCGGTGCCACAGATCTGCGAGATGCCGGTGTCCCCCTCCTGGAGACAGCCGAAGCCCTATTCGACGCGCTCTCCTGAGAAGAACGGATTCCGGCCTATGCCGGAGGAGATCCTACCGAGGCCCCTGGCGTGCAGATGCCCATCGTTCGCCGTTGCGGTGATCTCATCAGCGCACCCATTCCTGACGCTCGAGATCGGAAAGCACACAGGCGGAACGGTAATCGCAGTGAGCGGCAACGGATTGCCCCCGCAGACCTGCCTGGGGCAAAATGCTGCCAAACCGATTCTAAGTTACTGAAAATACGATGTTTTTTCTTTGCGATAATCCAGGTGACTGTCCACGGGCTGCCGCTTGATCGTAGCTCAAACAACAGCAGACACGTTTCGCTATTTCCAGTCACCATCGCACCGGATCGATGGACCCACTTAGCTCAAACTCGTCTCCATCCAACTTCCACAGTGTCAGACTGGCCTTTGCCCCGTTAGGGAACACCTTTTCCCAAGCATTGGTCATCCTTCGGGCTGCGGTGACGGCAATCTCACGTCGCGCGGTCCACCCATTCGCACTCATCTCGCTTGCATAAAATTCATACACTTCCACTGCGGGCCTTTGACTCTTGAACGTTAGGCACACCCCGGGGCCATTCCACCCATGCCCGCTAAAAGGATCCCCTTTGTACCTTGCTGGAATTTCGGTCCGCACCACGTCGGTTGCACCTTCTGGAGTTACCAATAACACAGGATCGCTCGACAGCTGGAGCATCCGCTGGTTCCCAGGATCAATCTGGTACGGGGGGTTGGGATCCACGAATATCGCAAAAATAAAACGTACGCCATAGAACGCAACAACGATCATCACGCCGCCGATACAAATAGCCGCTACTATTCGGGCGATACTCCATGCTCGCGAACGCACCCGCTCGTCATTCGCACTCATGCTGCTAGCATATCATTCCGCTCCTTATGCAGCACACGTTTTAGACACTGACCGATCGCTTCCTAGGAGCCTGTCGGAGAAATACCCGACTCGAAGAAATCGATGAAAAGAAGGTATTTGGTGCGGGTAGGGTCCGCAGGCCCGCCTCACGATCGTCGATCTTGCGGCAAATCTGGAGCTCGCGATTTTCTCACTTCCTTTATGCCGACGGACTCCTAGGTACGCCCATTACGGAGGACCTTCCGTCGCAGCGTCATCCACCCCACAACAGCCAGCGCAAGCACAAAAGTCGCAAGGCTGGTGACCGACATTATTGGCGCACCAACTACATCGAGCTGCATCGTGGCACACGCAGTACCGGGCAACGCCAAGCCGACCATTGCAATATCATCCCATCGTTCGGCAGAGGTTCCGAAACCGATCGCGTCAAGAAAGATCATGCCCACCAACGCTCCCGGCTGCGTAAACCCTGATGCTCTGTGGGGGATTCGAATAATTGCAGTGATTGCGCCGTTCTCGTCCGCGACAACATCTCCGACCTGAGACTCTCCGGTTGCACCTAACCCAGGTGATGTTACAAAGATTCTCACCTGTGCACCCGGAAGAAATCCGCTGCCGGACACTTGAAGCTGTTGCCCTTGGGAGTAGGTGCCGTCACATTCCCCGATCGAAGGTCCCAACGCCTCGACATCCAGCCTTCCGAACCCGACCCGGCGACTCGTCGCTGGCGCGCTCGCCACATCCTCCGATCCAGACCCTATATCAGTCCGCAAAGGGAGTGAGGATGTGGGTGTAGGATTACTCGGAAGCCCTGCTGTGGTCCGCTGCGTCGCATTGTTAACGAAATCCTCGATTGCCGCTTTGTATCCAAGTTTGTGACCCAACGCATTTGGATGAAACGACCCGATAGCCGGCTCCGACTGCCAAAGGCACCGCCCACGAACCTGCCACGCACAGCCTCTATTGGATGCGAAGCTGAGCCCATTCAGATACGAGGTCTGTGGACCACAGACCTCGTGCCCTTCGAAATAATTCGCATGCACCGGCACAAAATTCACCCCGGCTGCTGCAGCGGCTTCCTTCAGTTTTCTATTCAGCCTCTCAGCTGCGCTATTGAAGAAGGTTTGATCATCCGGCGTAATGATAAAGCGAAGCTCGAGGCAATCCTGGTCGCTCCTTGCGCTCGGAAACAGGTGTGGGTAACCCGCGACAATTATCGACGTTTCCGTGGCGTCGACCATCGAGCGCAGCTTTTGCTCAGCGCTCTTCACGCTTTCGAGCACACCATCGATTTGATCATTTACAGCTTTCTTAAAACTTTCGGAGCGTGAGCACGGCGTAACGACTCCCGTCCATAGTGCAACCTGTCCTGGTGTAGTAATACTACCCGCAGTCGCCGCAACATTCTGCGCTATGCATTTCTTCAGAGTATCACCGAATCCCGCGTCGTTGCCTCCAATAGTAAGCGTCACTAAAGCCACCGTCTCGTCTATTTCGGTCCGTGCCAGCTGAACTTTCTCGCCGTAGCGCTCCACTTGAGTTAGATTTTCGCGAGTCGTAGCCCCGCTACACGCGAAAAAGAGCAACCTATACCCGTTATCCTGGGAAAGCAATTCTGGGTACGCTTGAGGCGAGCGATGGCAATAATCACCATCACTGTTCGTCGCCACATAATAATCGCCGATCCCTTCGCCCGACGAATACGAGTCGCCAAGGGCGACATAGGTAAGGGCTTGTGGCACCAGCGCTGGAACCGCCAGACTTTTCGATACCTCCTTCGGCGCGGCATTTGAAGCCCCCACAGTTACGCCGTACGTAAGTACCTGTGCGGTGGTTTGGGGCTGGACCGAGAGTCGCCAAGTAAGTTGCCGTTCTGCACCGACCGGGAGGTCACCTATCGACTGGACTCTAGTACCACCAACCAATGTTGTCCCGTATGGGTAAGAAAGGCTCGCCGTGACCTGCTGTGCCGGGACCGAACCATTATTGAAAACTGTAGCAACGACATCGAAAGGATTTGGTGAGTAGCCGTTGCCGAGAACCGCAAGCACCGATGGGCCGGTAACCCCCAATGCCAGCGGTGGGTGAAGGTCAACCTGCACGTCGGCTAACCCATAATAAAATTCGTAGCGGCGTGTTTCCCCCGGAGCGAGGCTTGCGGGATTCCAATAGGTTGCAAAGGCGCTGTCACTGGTAATGCTCACACTTGGACTGATCGTGTAGTCGAAGTCGGTGCGAGAGATTTCGGGCCATCGAGCAAGGACAAGGCGGTCGGGTAATACCGCATCGGCGCTTCGCAAGGTCACTGACGCGACGTGTCCCGCGTCAGCCACGCTCTGAAAGACTTGGAACGTGTCTGGCACCTCCGCACCGCGGAACTCCGTCTCAGCGTAGAGAATACCAGCTGAAGGTACACGGAAAGGTGCGCCGTCGTAGTAATTTATCTCAGTGTCGATCATAACTCTGAGGCCGATTGAATGATCCACATTACCCACATTCGCAATAGAATACGCGATTCGTGCAGCATCCGAATGTCCAGTGTGGTTATTGAATTCGATCGAAAGTGTTTGCACAACTTCGATCTCACCGATTCGCCACTTACTGCGATTGGTTGTTGAATTAATATCAGCGGGACTATCAATTACATCGCCCGATGATCCAATTCTAAAATCTATTCCATCGATACGTATGGTTGAAAAGGACGTGCCCGGACCGAAGGGCCACCTATACATTAGATCCCAGCTCCCATCGGTGGCATCACCACTGAGCGGATCAGGAAACACACCTATGTTGAATCGACCGTCAGCGCCCACCTGAATGCTCAACCGTTCATTGAAAGGGTCGACCACTGGAGTATCGATCAGCTCGACAGCTTTGTCCGGCATCCACGGGATGGCACTCGCGGATAAGCTCCCCAACAGAAATACAGCAATTACCAGCGGCATAAATTTCTTCATCACTACAATCCTCCTAACATCTCGTTGAAGAAGGGTGATTTCTAAGATCAGGCGGCAGCCGGAACGGTCCAGCGAAACTGAGTTGCTACTGTGGCTCCACCACGGCGCTGCTGGCGCAGGTGCCGTACAGCACATCCAAGCGCATGTACGAAGCCAACCAGTGTCGCCATAAGCCGTTGAAACTCCGACTGCAGACTTCGCGGAGTTCCCATGGCGAAAAGGGTGCGCATGACCACCGACAGATAGCGCGTCGCCACACGCATCGAGTACCACTTTCCCACTTCAATCGTGCCCCGAATCCACACACGCCGCGTTGCACCCGTCTCCCAAACATGCTCAAAACCCTGTTGGTTCCCTGCCGCTCCAACGCCACCCGCTACCTTCACTTCCGATGTTGGCCAGAATCCGGTGAACGGAGAAGCTTGTACCCAGTGCGACCGGGTTCGGACTCACCACGATATTTCGCGGCACGAGATCGGAGTTGCCGACCATAGCCGGTCGTTCCGGTAGGATCGCAGTGGCAAATACGATCAATACAAGAACTACACCGTGAGATACCTGGCCAATTGTTACACTCGATGCCTTCTGTCTTACCGGGAGTCTGCCGGAATAAAGGAAGTGAGAAAATCGCGAGCTCCAGATTTGCCGCAAGATCGACAATTGTGAGGCGGGCCTGCGGACCCTACCCGCACCAAATACCTTCTTTTCATCAACTTCTTCGATTTGGGTATTTCTCCGACAGGCTCCCAGTAGGGGTATCCGTGTAAGTATGCGGAGCAAGAAAAGTGTGATACCGAAATACCCATTGTCAGAAACGACGATCATACCCATCAGCC
>CAZEWD010000153.1:0-7453 GCA_964515725.1 uncultured Binatia bacterium (SeqCode) | reverse complement strand
GCAGGCGAATGACAGAGGCGGCCATCGCCGTCGCAAGACAGGTCGGTTACCGCAGCGCAGGCACCATCGAATTTCTGCTCGCACCCGATGGCAATTTCTATTTCCTCGAAATGAACACACGACTGCAGGTGGAGCACCCGATTACCGAATGGGTCACCGGCGTCGATCTCCTGCAGGCACAGCTTCGCATCGCGATGGGTGAAACACTGTGGTTGTCGCAAGCCGACGTGGCGCCACGAGGGCATTCGATCGAATGCCGCATCTGCGCCGAAGACCCGGCACAACAGTTCCTGCCGCGTCCCGGACCGATCCTGAGCTTGCGAGAACCGAAAGGCCCCGGCATCCGGCTCGATTCGGGGATCGAAGAAGGATACGAGGTACCTCTCTTCTACGATCCGATGTTGTCGAAACTCTCCGTCTGGGGTGAGACGCGTGACGCTGCACGCCGTCGCATGACGGCTGCACTCGCCGATTACGTCATCCTCGGTTGCACCACGGCCATTCCATTTCTTCTCGATCTCCTCGGACACCCCGCCTTCATCGCCGGAGAAACACATACCCACTTCATCGACGAACATCTGCGCGACTGGAACGGACGTGAGAAACACCGAACAGCAGCAATTCTGGCTGCTGCGATCGAGGCGGGCCGCCCGAAGCAAGAAGTTGCCGGCGGTCGGGCCCCGATCGAATCGACGCCCTGGTCTACACTCGGACACTGGCGCATCGGGGGCGTTTGAGATGCACGTCGGTCTACGCCATCGAAACGAACGAATCGCCGCTGAGGTACATGCTGAGACAGGTGGGTTCCGTATCCGAGTCGATGGCCAGGAACACCGAGTCGAAGTCGTCTCTCGACGGCTGGGAAAGCTCGTTCTTCTGATCGACGGAAAACGCCATTACCTCGACGTCGCGCAGCAGGGACGGGAGCGATGGATCGGGATCGGCGGAGAGACCTACCGTTTCGAACCCGATCTGGCGACGGGCGGACCGGATGTCGGCAACGTCGTTGTGCCGGAAATTACCGCGCCCATGCCAGGAAAGGTTACCCAGGTTCTGATACGGCCGGGTGATCGCGTAGCCGCGGGGGATACGCTGTTGATTCTCGAGGCAATGAAAATGGAAAATCGCCTGCTCGCGGAAGCAGCCGGCAGCGTAGAGGAAGTGCGCGTCGCTCCGGGCGATATGGTGAACGGCGGACAGATTCTTCTGCTGGTACTTCGCTACGATGCACCGTAAGATCGGGTGCCGCAGGACGACCTACGAATCCCGCCGCCGTTCTTCCAGACCGGGCGGGGTGGACGGATGGCGGACGACGTAGAACAGGTGCGAGGTGCTGTCATGAGCGGGATTACCGGAGACAAGTCGTTCCACAACCGCCGCCGCCGCAGGAAACTGGCCCGCCGCCGGCTGATGCGAGCCATCCGGGCGGAAAAAGCCAAGGGGAAAGAAGCGGGCAAGGAGAGGAAGGCAACAGCCGGCCACAGCCCGGCCTGAACTCCACCACTCCCCAGCCGTTTGCGCTGGAGAGCTGACCGGAGTGAGGAAACCTATGGGTGGCTCGCATCAAACACCGCTATCCATGAAATGGGGGCGCCCCGTCCGTACGGCGTCTCGTAGCCGTTGAAGAGCCGGCCGCCCGGCTGATATCGTTCTGCGGTGTCCCGTCCCGATCGAGTCGCATCCTGGTGCTGCGCCGGGGCCGCGCTGATCGTTTCCATGGCAATCGGCCCCCGACTGTGGGACGATGCCTACATCACACTGCGATACGCGCGGATGATCGCCACACGGCACGAATTCGCCTTCAACCCGGGTGAATACGTGCTCGGTACCAGCACACCACTCTACGCCCTCGTGCTGGCGTTGTTCTCGTGGACCACTCGGGTGGATCTCCCCACTCTCGCCTGCGCTCTGGCCTTGATCGGACACGTTGCGACAAGTGCCCTCATCGCCACATTGGGCCAACGCTGTGGAATGCCGCGGAGCGGCCTCGTAGCGGGTCTATTGTACGCCCTGAGTCCCCTGGCGCTCGGCCCGACTCTGGGCGGTATGGAGACCTCCCTGTTCACCGGAGCCACACTGTACGCCCTGCTGCCACCGATCGGGAAGCATCGTGGTAGCAAGGATCTCTGCGCCGCGGCTGCCGTTCTGCTGCGCCCGGAGGGAGTACTCGTTGCCATCGTGCGGATCTTCGCGTCATTTGCGGCAGACCGCTCAGCCGGATGGCGCAGCATAGGCCGGATCGCAGTGTGCATCCTGCCCTGGTTCACCTTTGCCATGATATATTTCGGCAACCCATTGCCTCACTCGATGGCCGCGAAGTGGGTGTCAGCAGCCCGATACCCCTCCCCCTGGCGCGCCAGCGAGTATTTTCTCTACCTGCTTCTCAGTCTGCCTTTCAGCGCACCGATACCCGTTCTTGGTCTTCCCGGCCGTACTGCGTTTGGCCTGCAGATCGCCACGAACCTGCCTTTTCCCGGCAGTCTCGGCTGGCGTCACATGTTTACGGTTATCACGGGGGTGTGCGCGATCGTCTGGTACGGCGCTGGTGTGTACGTTCTCTGGTCAATGCAGCGCGAGATCCGGTGGCTGGTCTTCTTCACTGTCGCGTACATCACGAGTTACTGCGTTGCCGACCCTCACATCTTCGCCTGGTATCTGACACCACCGATGCCGGTCCTCCTCCTGTCTTTCACCGCAACGGGGTCCGCCCTTCTCACCAGAACAATTCGCAACCCCACGCCACGCATGCTCCTCGGCATCGTTCTGGGAATCGCTCTCCTGGTTCCCGGTGTCCGGCAAGCACGGCGCTTGAGCCATGTTCCGACCATGACCCGCGAGCGTGGCTATGAACGCGCCGTAACCTTACTCGGACCGGCCGCACAGGATCCACGAACCGTCATTGGCACTTTGGAGACGGGGGCTGTCGGATACTTCTCGCAAGCACGCGTGGTAGATTATTACGGTCTCGTCACCGAAAACCCGCCTGCACATCACATCGGCGAAGTCATCGACGCAACGCACCCGGATTACTTCATCCTCCAGCACGATCTGGCCTGCTGGGAAAAAGTATTCGAAGACCCACAGTTTATCGAAGCGTACGAGAAGATCGGGGCGGTGGACACCAGCGCTGGGTATATCCGTTCGGAAATCCAGATCTGGCAAGCCGTCGGGCATCAGCCCAGGTAAGCATGCGGCGCGGAATCCCCATCGCACTTATTTCTACGCTGCTTTCTCTCGGTCTCGTCGAAGTCGCACTACGAGTCATTGGGTTTTCGTATCATCTCTACCCCGATCGGATCGAGTTCGGAGCACCTGATCCCGTCGCCATGTCACGCGACTACTTCCCCGACCGCGAACTATTCTGGGTCACCGGTGATTATCCGCAGAAGCTCGCACGCTTGCGCACGGCGGCTCCGGCCGTCGTTTTCATGGGTGATTCCTGCACTCAGTTCGGCGACTATCCACGCCGCACCATGCATTGGATCGAGGCCAACACAGGGTCTGCGGTTCCCTTCGAGAGTCTCGGAACCGCAGGGTGGTCGACCTACCAGGGCCTACGACAGTTCCAGCGCGACGTGGTGCCGCTCCGGCCACGCCTGGTCACAGTCTTCTACGGTTGGAACGACCACTGGTATGGCTTCGGCATCGAGGACAAGGATGTGGCCCGAATCCGATCGCGACTTTTCACAGTGCTCGACTCCCTCCGGATCATTCAGTTGGCCACGAAGGCAGTGATCGCACGAAGCGGGAGAGAACACCCTGCCCGACCTCTCCGAGTGTCCCTGCCGGATTTCCGTTCGAATCTGCGCCAGATGGCGGTCCTGGCACACAAGAACGGCATCCCACTCGTTTTCCTGACAGCGCCCTCGTCGCACGAACAGGGACATGAACCGACCCTGCTCAAATTGCGCTGGATCGATAACCTGGCGGATTTGATCCCACTTCACCAATCGTACGTTGATGCCGTCCGCCAGATTGCCAGCGAAGAAAATGTGTTTCTTTGCGACCTTGCCAGGGATTTTCAAAACCTTTCGCAGGAGGAACGAAATCGCTGTTTTCTCGACGACGGTATTCACTTCACCGCAGAAGGAAATCACCAGGTCGCGAAATTTCTATTCGAATGCCTCTCGCAAAATGGCTTGGTCGAACGGCTGGCACATCCCCGGTGATCCAGGGGCACGCTCAGACCATTTGCTCTACGCGTTCGAATCCCCCCGATATCTGACGCCGGTGGATCAGCCACCCCACCAGCAGAAAGACCATTTCGACGACCGCCACGAGGATCATCCACGTCACGACAGGCGAATCTCCGAAACCGTAGGAATGCAGGCCGGTCGTGAGCACATAGTTGACACCCAGATAGGTCATCAGAATCGTCTGGAAGGCAGCGATACTGATTGCAGCAACTCCGAACGGACCAAGCATCCGATCCCAACGGGCGTGCAAGATGGCGATGTACGCGAGAAATGCGACGAGCGACCAGACTTCCTTCGGATCCCAGCCCCAGTAACGACCCCACGAGGATGCCGCCCACATGGAACCGGTCAGAATCCCAGCGATCAGTAACAGGGAACCCACCATGATGTACCAGTAGAGCAGCTCGTCCATCCGTCCGATCGTTTCGGTTCGCCCGGGTACGAAAATGCTGAAACCAATCCGCAGGTGGGCAATCACCACACCCAGCGCCAGTACCGAATAGCTGACCATGATGATCGGCACATGAATGGCCAGCCACACGGTGCCGGCAAGAACCGGGGGCACGGGATGGATGAACCCATCAATCGGCAAAAGGTCAGTCAGCATCATCGTCAGGGCCGCCATGGCATTTGCATTGAAGATGACGAGCCGATTGCGCATGAATGCGAACGCAATCAGCGTAAAGAGTCCGACTCCCCAGCCCAGAAACAGGAGCGATTCGTACATGTTGGCAGCCGGAATCCGATCGGCAATGTTCCAGCGCGTCCAGATACCCCAACTCATCACAGCGAATCCGGCAAGCTGCCCAACGAACGCCACGCCACCGAGAACCGGACTGCGACGATTCCAGGCCATCACGGAAAACAACAACGCCACAGACAGTATGATCCAGGCAAGTCGCGTCGGACGAAGAGTGTTGTAGGTCAGCTCTCTCTCGATGGTTGCGGAAGATGGCCATCCCGGTAGACGCGATCCTTTCGCCAGTGCCAAAAACAAGTCGGCGTCAGATTCCGGGGCCATCAGCCACCGGGCCGTTGGATCCCCGGCAACCGGAATCGGGCGGATCTTTTCCCGCGATAGAAACCCTTGCATCCAAAGGAGCCGATCTTCCAGCTTCTGGGCGGCCGCAAGTTCTCCCTTGAGCGGTTCACGTCTCTGGGCGGCGGTGCGGGCCCGCTCGATCAACTGCAGTAATGGTTGACTGTTCACCAACTGCAGAAAGGATGCGTATTTCGTGTGAACAGGCAGTCCAGCCGCAACGGCCAGTGCTGGATCGCCAATCAGGACAACAGGCTCATTGCCGCCGGTCCTCGGATCAAACCACCAGCCTGCCACTGTGGCGACAGCGGCGGCACCGCTGGCAGCATGCCGCCCCGTGATATTCCAGACGGCTTCCCGAGCCAGTGTTTCCAGCGGCATGACGCGACCGTCGTGTTGAATGGGCAATCGCCGAAGGGCTTCGATCATCGCGTCCTCTGCCTGGACCGGCAAACAAAGCAATGTGCACAGGAAGAAAAGGGCCGTCTTCGCGGCAGAAGCCACCTGGCTGGCAAGAAAGCGTTCCCGCATACGGGTCTGCTTGAGCCTTGTGGCAATCACGATGCACATTCCAACGAGCAAAAAAATATATCCGATGAAGACGATGAGCTGACCCGGATCTCGCGAGACAGACAGGACTGTCGCTTCACGGTCCTTCTCCTGTCGATAGCTCGACTGGAACATGCGCCATCCCTGATGCTCGAATTCGTGGTTCATCCAGATAGCCGCTCTGACTGTGCTGCCATCGGGGTCCGTGATGGTGACGTCACTGCGGAAGTTGGCCGGCCGCATGGTTCCGGGATAATGGTCGACACGAAAATCGTCGAGTTTGATCGAGAACGGCAGCGCCGTCTGATTGACGATGCGCCCCTGCCCGTCCCGCGTCGTGATCTCGTTTGCGCTCTGCCCTTCCCAGAGCATGATCTGACCCTCGATCTTGAAAAAATAGGTGGCGATGGCGCCACAGAAGATGAAGATCAAAGAGGCATGCGTAATCAGAAAGCCGACACGGTATTTCCCCCAGGGGAAGTACCGGATGATCGACGCCAACACATTGATGGCGACAGCACACTGCAAGGTGAGAAACCAGAATGAGTAGTAAACGAGCCGCCCAGCGGCCTCCACGCCACGCGACGATTCGATGATCGTTCCCGCCGCCAGGCCGAGCAAAAGGAGGATCAGCAGAACAACCGCAAGCTTCAGGGATGCAAGAGAATCAATCAGCCTATCCATCGGGCCAGCCTCCCATGTTCCTCATTCGCGATCGACACACTCATGGGCCACCACATATCCGTGGCTGTGAAGTAATACCGGGACAATCGGACGCGAGGCAGATCCAACGGCGCGAATGACCACCACGGCGAGCCGAGCGGACGTACGTACGGCCGCGGCGCCTCATCGCTGTCAGGAGCCGAGGATGGCTCCCACTGCAATATTGTTTGCCTGCAAAACCTCGGCAGCAGCACCCTTTGAACCCGGACCGTAGCGCGCACGCCGGGCGCGGATCGCCCCACCGGTTGCACCGATCAGAAGGCCCTCTGCAGAAATTTCCAGAATTTCCCCGGGTCTGCCTCCTGTCGTTTCCACCTTCCGGCAATCGAACAGACGCAGCGCCTTTCCGCCGAAGAGAGTGTACGCTCCCGGCTGTGGATCGCAGCCACGGATCAGATTGTAGATTTCCTGTACGGGCCGGCGCCAATCTATCTGCGCGTGTTCGTCACGACACAACGGGTCGTACGAGGCCTGCGATTCGTCCTGCGGGATGCGCGGCGCTGTGCCATCGGCAATCCGCTGGACCGACTCGACAACAGCCTCCACGCCGAGAGGAAACAGTTTGTTGAAATAAAGGGTTGCAGCCGTGTCATCCGGCCCTGCAACAGCTTCTTTTTGCAGGAGAATCGGACCCGTGTCCATGCCGGGATCCACCCAGAAAACACTGACGCCCACCTTCGTCTCGCCTTTGATGAGCTGCCACGGAATGGCACTTCCTCCACGATACCTCGGCAAGAGTGATGGGTGAAAGCAGATACTCCCGAGGCGGGGCGTCTCGAAAACATCCTGTGGAACGATTTGGGTCACGTAAGCGAGCACAGCAAGATCGGCCTGGAGTGCCTCGAACTCGGCGCGAACTTCCGGCCCTTTGAGCGAACGATGTTGGCGCACAGGAATACCAAGTGCCTCGGCACGAGCGACGATCGCTTCTACGTCGTCCAGCTCG
>CAZEWD010000152.1:3121-7459 GCA_964515725.1 uncultured Binatia bacterium (SeqCode) | reverse complement strand
CCCTCATGCCCTCCCACCCAGCAACGTGTTCGTCCACCTTTGTGCTCCATTCCAGCACGGCACCGCCACTACAACATGAGGTGTGGGACTCCGAACCTCAGGTCTTCTCACTCCGGAATAATTTTCCTGCGCAGAAAAGTGACAATTTCTGTCCCATCGGAATGGTCAATCGGTGACATGAACATCCACAGGTGGCACATTTTCGCTGGAGCACACGGATAAAGTTCTTTGTAATCCGTCACCATTCGATTGGTACGTAAGACGCTACTCCCAATGTTTTGAACATGCAGGATCTGTCCCATCCAACTTCCCGGATCGCAACGATGTCTGCCGCGGGCCACGGCACCATCAGTGGGCGGCGCGCGGGTTCGCGTAGCAACCAGATGGCGGGGATGATGCCGATCCGCACGCTTTTCATGCAGCAAGATAAGGTCGACTGGCGGCATGTTGCAGAGATTGGCGCCGACATCGCTGATCTGTTGGATCGGGAACACAGGGCAGGGCGACCCCTCCGACTGCTGACGCCCGACTGCATTCTGGTCAACCCCGACTCCATGGTCTGCGCACTGACTGCGCCTCGGGAACGCATCTCACTCCCCGTTCCATCGCCCGACATGGAGTACGAAGCGCCCGAACTCTGGCGTGCACCGAACGAGGCTGACTACCGGGCAGAGCAATTTTCGCTCGGAGTGATTCTTTACGAATTGCTTGCGGGGGAAGGGCTGCGGCCGTTCCGAGTCGACTTCTGGCGCCCTCAGGGAAGTGGTGATTCCACGCAAGTCGAGGTTTCCTATTCGCCGCAAAACGACCTTCGATCCCTGGTGCCCAAGGTCCCCGAAAGACTGATTCGGGTGATCGAGCGCGCTACCCGGCTTTCGCCGAACAACCGGTTTGATAACTGTGGGAGGCTTGCCGACATGCTGCGCAGTTCTCTGGAACCGGAGGCCGAGGCCGTGCCCCCTCCAGCACGATCCAGGGAGCATTGGCCCACACGGATAGGGATCGCGACGCTCCTGGCGGTCATGGTCACCGTCGTGGCGTACGTGCTGCTTCCGTTCATCGCCGGATCAGGGATTCGCGAGCAGATGGAAGCGGCGCGGCATGAGGCAGAGGTTCTCAATTCGAGCCATTACGTATCGACTCTATGGCGCCAGGCAGAAGAGTATCAGCCGGCAAATGCCTACGAGGATCGGTTGCGCCTCTATCGAACGGCACGCGATAGAGCCTGGCGTATCCAGTGGGCCCAGGTCAATGAAAGCGCCCGGTATGCCATCGATTTCGAGGCAACAGGCGATGAGGCCTACTCACGAGGTGTGGCAGCCCTCGATCGTGCAGCGCTAGAATGGAAGACCGAACAGGTGCGGGAAGCCGCACTGAGTATCACGGAAGCGGAAGAGGCATTCCGATCCGCTGCCGACGCACGCCGTGCAAAACTGGCTGCCGACATCCGGGCCCAGTTGGAAGTCGAAGCCGCTACCATCCAGCAGAACGGTTCGAGTAGTACGGCGGAAGCTTTCCAGGCGCAGCAGATTGCAATCGAACGGGCAATCTCCGACCCTGAGGCATCGGCAACGGATTTGCGACGCGCGGAAAATGCACTGGCCGATCTGCGTCATGAGGTGGCCACCGCCATGGCAGAATCAGGTAAGATCGACGTTGCCCGGCAAAGTGCCAAGGAAGCAATCACCCAGGCCGAGCAGGCACACCAACTGGCACAATCCTGGGCCGGCGTCTCCGATCGCGCCCGCGGCTCGTTCGATCGCGGCGCGGCCTTCCTGCTGTCGGCTCGCGACGCAATGGAAAAGGATCCGAGCCGCGCCCTGGCACTGGCTGATGCCGCTGCCCAGCAGTTCCGTTCCGTCCAAAGCACGGCGCAGACCGATGGCACCGTACTGGCCTACGACAGCGCCTGGGATCCACAGATGGCAGATCGAGCCAAATCGGCGCAGCAGGCGGAGGCGGATCGTTCGGGCGCCCCTGCTGGCAAGCGAGCTGGCAATCTCTGGGAAGATGCCCCGAGAGTGGCAGATTCATTTCCTGCCGCCCTCCCCCCAGCTCTCGACAAGAAGCCGGCGGCATCTCGCGACACAGCCCAACTCGACACCACCAGGTCACGGCAGATGGAAACTGCCCCAGCCCGCGTGGCTGCCGATCTCAAACCAAAGCCAGGCGATGCAAATCAACAGGTTGCTGCCCTTCCACGCTTGCAGCCATCGGCGCAGCACAACGCCACACCGGCTGCGGTCTCCCCTCGGGCGGCTGCCCTTCCAAAAGCGCCCGCAACTCCGCCGGGGGTTGCGGCACTAGCGGCCAGACCTGAGGTTTTCATTCCACCGGCGGCACAGGCAGTTCCTACGGCGGGATCACCTCAAATCCTACCCATGCCGCCCACTTTGGCACGCGACATCCAGCAGTGGATGCGGCAGCGATGTGAAGCACTGAACCGGGAACTTGCGGCTACCGAAAGACATGCCCGGTGCGATAATCTCATCGTTCACGAGAGACCCAACCGATCGAAAATCCGTATCTCGTACACCCTGGCACTGGGTGACAAATCGGAAGATGGAATTCGCTGGGAGCCTCCCACCAAGCGGGAGGCACAGCTCGACTGCTCGCAGGGTGAGTGCCGCTGCACGTCAGACAAGCCGTGCTGATCGATGTAGGACGGCGGATCTTTTTCTTCGCCGCACCGGCAGCCCAGGACGATGTCCTACCGAGAGCCTGCCCGAAAACCACAGAGACGCCGTTATGATTCCCCCGACTCCTTCTCTGTGCTCAGCGGGATCTCCAGTTCCTCCATTTTCCGGTAGAGGGAAGACAAGGAAACACCAAGGCGCTGTGCCGCCACCTTTTTGTCCTGTTCGCACTTGGCCAGCACGCCCTGGATGTGGGCTTTTTCGTAGGCTCGAATCGCATCACGAAGATTGTCGCTCGCCGGCGGTGGC
This sequence comes from uncultured Binatia bacterium (SeqCode), assembly GCA_964515725.1. Classification (GTDB taxonomy): domain Bacteria; phylum Desulfobacterota; class Binatia; order HRBIN30; family HRBIN30; genus CAZEWD01. The sequence continues at coordinate 4,514 of CAZEWD010000152.1, read as the reverse complement.
ACGCCGGCATCCTGCTGCAGGGCGCGTGGCAGGTCGCGCACCGTAATCCAGTCACCCGAGCCGAGAATCATGGCGTGCTCGATGACGTTGTCCAGTTCGCGCACATTGCCCTTCCAGGGGAGTGACATGAGCAACTTCATGGTCGCGCTATCCACTCCCTTGAAACTCTTCTTCAACTCCCGGTTGTGTGTGCGTACGAAGTGTTCCACCAACGGCGGAATGTCTTCACGGCGGTCACGCAGTGGCGGGATCTCGATACCGATCACGTTGAGCCGGTAGTAGAGATCGTCCCGGAAACGCCCTTCTTCGACTGCTTTTTGTAGATTGTGATTCGTGGCGGCAATGATGCGTACCTCCACCTTTGCCGGCGCGCCCGCACCAATCGGGAGAATCTCTTTCGTTTCGATGGCACGTAACAATTTGACCTGCAGGGCGATCGGCATGTCGGCAATTTCATCAAGGAAAATCGTGCCACCGCGTGCTCGCTGGAAGAGGCCCTCCTGATTGGCAATGGCACCTGTGAAGGAACCGCGCATATGACCGAAGAGCTGGCTCTCGAGGAGGCTCTCGGGGATCGCTCCGCAGTTCACCGGCAGGAAGATGCGATCGCGATATTCACTGAAGTGATGAATGGCACGGGCAACCACCTCTTTTCCGACACCGCTCTCCCCGGTGATGAGCACCGTGCTGGGTGCCGGCGCCACACGCCGTACGAGTTCCATCACCTCACGCATGGCGGCGGAACGTCCGATGAGGCTGTCGAAGTCCCACTGCCGCTCCACCTGATTGCGTAACATCTGGTTTTCCCAGGCCATCTGCCGATGGCGCATCAGGTGATCGATCTTGTGCAGCAGGTCGTCGAAAATGATCGGCTTCAGGAGGTAGTCCTGCGCACCCCGGCGAATTGCTTCCACGGCGGTCTCCACCGTGGCATGTGCCGTCATCAACAGCACCAGGCTGTGTGGGGAAACTTCCCGTGCACGGCGTAACACCCCCAAACCATCCGTTCCCGGCATCCGGATATCAGAAATGACGAGATCGAAATCGCGCGTTTCCAACGCGGCGATGGCCGCCGTGCCATCCGCCACGGCCGTCACCTCGTATCCCTCATCCTGCAGGAGTTCAGCGAGACTCTCGCGGACTGCCGTTTCATCCTCAGCAATCAGCACTGTAGCTTTGGGAAGCAGATCGGCCTGTGACATCGCGGGCGCGATCGTAAGGGAGCACCGCCCCCGGCGCAACTCTACGGAGAAGTTTCATGGAGATTTGTCCCGACTGCTTCTCGCGTCACCGGAGAGTGACCCGAGCCGGATCGAATTATTCGAGCAACCGGGCCAGGTAGGTCAGGCAATCACTCTCGCTCAGGAGACCGACGAGACGATCTCGTTCGAGC
>CAZEWD010000152.1:0-3111 GCA_964515725.1 uncultured Binatia bacterium (SeqCode) | reverse complement strand
ACAACCGATCCGGTTGTCCACCATCATGCGCACCGCCTCCGATACCGGGGCGTCGGGACCAATGGTCAGGACGTTCGCCGTCATCACCTCCCGGATCCGGACCTTCGCCAGCCACTCGCGCTGTGCCGAAGGCCGAAGTTCCAGGACGGTCGAAATGGCGGCGCGATACAAATCGCGCTGGGAAAGTATTCCTACGAGTTGGCCCTGTGCGAGGATCGGCATGTGGCGAATGCGCCCCAGGCGCATGATGGTGTCTGCCAGATCGAGTTGGTCATCGGCTTCCAGGGTAACGACTTCTGCTTGCATCAATTCGCGTACTTTCATGCGGCCCACAAACTCCAAGAGTCATGCCGTCCAGGCCGGTGATCGGCTCGCCCGACCGCACGGCTGGATCTTACCGGCGGCCGGAAGACGATCCTCACCATCTTCGCAACACTCGGAAACGTGTCACCCAGACTGCCAAAGGATACTTGCCGGAGAGAACTGCGCGTGCAAGCCTCGCTCACATGAATTCAGAAGAACGCCGGATCCTCGTTGCCAGCCCACGGGGTTTTTGCGCTGGCGTGTCGTACGCCGTCGAGATCGTCAACCTTGTTCTCGAGCGGCACGGACCACCGGTGTATGTTCGCCACGAAATCGTCCACAACCGGCATGTCGTGGGCGAACTACGCGCCAAAGGTGCGGTGTTCGTCGAAGACCTGAGGCTCGTACCCACAGGGAGTCTCGTGATCTTCAGCGCGCATGGCGTCTCGCCAGCGGTACGCCGCGAGGCCCGGGAGCGCGGCCTGCGAGCCATCGACGCCACCTGTCCGCTGGTGACCAAGGTGCACTTGCAGGTGTTGCGTTACGCCCGGGAAGATTTCGAAATCGTTCTGATCGGACACAAAAACCACGTCGAAGTGGAAGGAACGATGGGGCACGCGCCCGAGCGCATGTATCTGGTGGAAACCGAAGGCGACGTCGCGGCCCTCGAGGTGCGGAATCCCGACCGGTTGGCGGTTGTAACGCAGACCACTCTGTCCGTTGACGATACCCGTACGATCTTCGAGGCACTGCGCCGGCGTTTCCCCTCGATTCACACACCTCCAAAGGACGACATCTGTTACGCCACACAGAACCGCCAGGCAGCGGTGAAAGAATTGGCAAAGGTCTCGGACATCGTCTTCGTGATTGGTTCGACGACATCGAGTAATGCCAACCGTCTCGTCGAAGTGGCACGGCAAACCGGCACACCCGCCCGGCTTCTCGACAGCGCAGAGACACTGGACCCCGCCGAAGTGGCCCATGCAAAGAATGTTGGTTTGACGGCCGGCGCATCAACGCCGGAAGTGGTCGTGCAAAAGACCATCGAAGCGCTGAGGAAACTGGGATTCCACGCCATCCACGACTTCGTGCACACCGAAGAGCATGTGGTCTTCCCTCTCCCGCGGGAACTCCGTGAACAGGGGCGTTCACCCGCCCGGCAAGCCCCGTGATCGCCCCCCCAGAAGGAAGGCGCCTACTCCACCGGATAACCCGCCTGCGTCCAGTCGCGCCAGCCGCCGTCCATCGAGGATACGTCGTCGTATCCCATCTTCCGCAAGTTGTCCGCCGCCAACAGGGAGCGGTATCCCCCGCCACAGTACAGCACAAGCCTGGTATGAGGGTCCGGAAAGACGCGCTCGACATCGCGTTCGATGATCCCCTTCGAGAGATGGTGCGCAGCAGGCAAATGCCCCGCAGCCCATTCGCTCTCCTCGCGCACGTCGATGAGATGAAATTCCTCTCCTCTGTCGAGCATCCCTTTGACGTCATGAACGCTCAACTCAGGCACACGCCTGCGCGCCTCCTCGACGATCTTCAAAAACCCGGGGGAATGTTTCATCGCTGTCTCCTTCTCATCTTCGCCGGCCCCGGCGCATCCTCTGATCCGCAGGCCGGCTGTGTTTCCGCCGCTGCGCTGCATGAGACCGGCCACGCACCCCACGACGGATCGGCGGCGGCAGCAACGCCTCAACTTCGGAGTCACTGGGCAGGCGTCCCAACAGGACAAAATCGATCTGCCGCCGGCGCAGTGAGACGTCGGTGCACTTGACACTCACTCGATCTCCGAGACGAAACCGCCCTCCGGTCCTCATTCCATGCAGGGTACGGTTTTCCTCGACATAGGTGTACCGGTCATCCGTCAACGTCTCGATCCGCACCAGCCCTTCGATCGGGTAGGCATCGAGTTCGACGAAGAAGCCGAAATTCGTCACGGTAACGATGGTGCCATGCTCGGGCTCCATGAGGTGCCCGAGCATGAACTCGCATTTCCTGAGGTCCAGCATCGCCCACTCTGCCTCCATCGCCTGGCGCTCACAGTGCGAACTCTGCACGCTGGCCCTCTCGATGCTTTCAGAGTCTTCCTGCGCGCCCGCCACATCGCCATCGAGTACGCGTCCAACCTGGCGATGCACCAGGAGATCCGGGTAGCGGCGAATCGGTGAAGTGAAGTGGCAATAAATGGGGAACGCCAGACCGAAGTGCCCGACGTTGAGCGCACTGTAGCGGGCCTGTTTCAGGGAGCGCACCACTTGCCGCGACAAGACACGCCCCAGCGGATGGCCCTCCATCTGCCGCACCACACGGCTGATGTCCTGCGGCCGCACCGACTCATCGTAGTGCACGAAAAATCCGAAGGCACCGATGAACTGGTTCAGTTCGTCTATTTCCTCCGTATCCGGAATTTCGTGCACCCGGTAGGGAAACGGGACCTTCTTCCCACGCAGCTCCAGCGCGACGGCGCGGTTGGCTTCGAGCATGAACTCTTCGATGATCCGGTGTGCATCGTTGCGTTGCAACAGGCGTACTCCGATGCTGTGTCCCTCCGTGGAAAGATCGATCAGAACTTCGGGAAGATCGAGCCCAATCGACCCGGCCTGCACGCGTTGCCGGTGGAGTTCTTGCATCAGCGCTTGCATGAGCTGGAGTTGGGGCAACAGTTCCACGAACTGACCGCGCCATTGCGCGATCTGCGGCGTCTCCGCGTGAGAGAGCATTCCAGCGACCTGCGTGTACGTGAGCCGTGCGCGGCTGCGGATCACGGCGCGGGTGAAGAGGCTGGATTGGCTACTCATGAGGGTCAGTTCC
>CAZEWD010000151.1:0-7495 GCA_964515725.1 uncultured Binatia bacterium (SeqCode) | reverse complement strand
CGACGGGAAAACATAAGGGTGAGTTCTCACCTTTGCGCCGTGTCAGCGCTGGCGGCTGGCCAAGACGTATCCGCAGAGTCTGTACCTGTGAAGTCCTTATCTACAGCCAAAGGTAGGAAGGTCCTGCGATCCCACCGTCTGTTCACCCTGGTGAGACGGGCAAGTGGATTGAGGGGTACCAACGGCTCGTCCTGGTCGGAGATTCGCTGATAGACCATCGAACCGCACAGGCTGCTGGAATCGACTTCCTCGGGGTCGCCTGGGGTTTCGGTGCCATGGATCTGCGTGATGCCGGCGTCCCCCTCCTGGAGACAGCCGAAGCTCTATTCGACGCACTCTCCTGAGAAGAACGGACTCCAGCCTATGCCGGAAGAGATCCCACCAAGGCCCCTGGCGTACAGATACCCATTGTTCGCCGTTCCGGTGATCTCATCAGCGCACCCATTCCGAACACCCGAGATCGGAGAGCATGCAAAAAGAACGGTGATCGCGGTGAGCGGCAGCATTATCGAACACTGTCACAACGGCAGTGTCTCACGGGCCGGCGGCCACCTGCAGCGGCGTTGGAACATTCTCGTCTCGCCATCCCTGGCGAAATGGTCGTTCGAGGGAAGCGCTTGATCATTCCCAGTGCAGAAACCCCCGTGCGACTCCAACGCCGGTGGCCCTTCGGACCCGAAGCTCTCTAAACCGTTGGGTGCCTCCCGGAGGTGCTCCGCATCAGTGCTGTGCCCCGTCGGATGGGATTACAGGATCTGCTCGAAAACCGACAGACATGCAGGTATTCTCCCGGCAAAGATGAGGGGGTGACCATGTTTGACCGGGTGACGTTTGATCCGAAGATTATGGGAGGGCGGGCCTGCATTCGTGGGATGCGAGTTCCGGTTTCCGTGATCGTCAATCAGATCGCGCATGGTGCATCCTTCGACGATATCCTTGCCGGCTACCCAGACCTTGAACGAGACGACATCCAACAGGCCATCGAGTACGCGGCGTGGTTGGCACAGGAGCGTGTGGAGAACGCGTAGCCGGTTGTGCGCATCTTGGTGGACATGAACGTCGACATCCGGGTCGCAGAGTGGCTCCGCGGCCAAGGCCACGATGCTGTTCATCTCCGCGACCAGGGATTGCATCGGATGCCCAACGGCTAGATTTTCGTGAAGGCTCTCTCGGAAGACCGTGTCGTGTTGACCTCGGATCTCGATTTCGGCGAGATCGCAGCAGCATTCAAGGACACTGCAGGTAAGGTTGTGCTACTCCGCCTCCAAAACAGCCCGGCTGCAAATGTGACCCGCCGCCTGAGCAGCGTGTTGCCGCGGGTCGAGGTTCGTCCAAAACGAACTGCTCTGCGAGAGGGCGAACGGCAAGGATAAGGGATGCCACCTTCTTGACGAGCTGCGGCGCTGTTAGTCTTTGCCCGTCCATTGCTCCCTCTTCGTTGGCCTTTCCCGCGAACTCCTTCGCTCGCTCGGGAGTGCCGCACAAGCAATTCAGCGCGGGAGATGCGAGGAAAACGCCCTCGCTGCGGGCCTTCGCACGCAAGAGCTCCCGATCTTCAGCGCTGCGCACATCTGAGACAAGCAGCTCCGCAAGGGGACGGATGGCTACGATACGGCGTCCGAGTTCCTCAATGATCTCTGGCGGCACCGTGTCATCACGCTTCATTTGTTGGCCTCCTTCCCATTTCCGCGCGGACTCTCGATCACTTCCCTTTGCGTTTGCAGATGTGCGCCTCGTTCGTGTTCACACCGCTGCCGCAAGGTGCTGCTCCTGCCACTGTAGACTTTCGATCGCCGGATAGAACTTCACCTCACTCGGCGGAATGACGGGCTTGCCGTTGAGCGCGACTAAATCACGCTGCCCGTCGATTCGTTCGTCGAGCCGCTCGCTGTTTGTGCGCCAGACACCGGCGCGCCGCCTGTCGTCCGGGCACGGTGCGATGAGGTGGCGATCCATTGCCCAGTGATGATTCGGGCACAGCGCCATGCCGTTCGTCGGCTTGTCGTTGCGACTGACGGCGAAAGGAATGAGGTGCGCGGCTTCGACGAGCGATAGACCAGGGTTCAACAGGACACGGACACCACAGGCGGCGCAGCGGTAGTCGTAGATCTCCAGAATCGCGTGCCGGAACGCTGCATCGCGGCCGGGTGGTTGCCGATCCCACATCGCTCGTTGCTCGGGCGGTGGCGCACTGACCACAGCTTCAAGCTGCTGCCTTCGTTCCGGAAAATAGCGAGCGATCAGCGCATTGCGCAGCAGGCATCGTGACTCCGGATCGCTCATGAGCATCCAGAGGTGTTCGTCAAACTGGCCGTACGCGACCCGCCGGCGCAGCTCCGCCACGGTAGGCGCACCGGAGGTGGCTCCACTTCGATAGATCGGCGCCTCACCGGGTTTCGGCACGAGTTCCCAGAACTGGTCGCCGCTGAGGTGGAAGTACGGATACTGGATCGCCGGTTGATCGTCCCGCTCCCGCACGACGTCGAAGTACTGCCGGAACGAGCCAGCCAGTTCGTCAGAGAGGGGGACTCTGTTGTCGGCGATGACGCCGCGGTCCAGCAAGTCGAGAATGCTCAGCAGCAAGACGGGCTTGTGCGGTCGCTCGTGTGAGCCCCGCTTGTCGCGCCGGAGACTGTACAGCCGCTCCAGCCATTGTTCCCACGCCTTGTCTGTCACGGTCGCGCTCAACCTGCGAATCCCTGTTGCAACACACAGCCATGGTTTCACAGTCAGTGCGATGACATCAGATTGACCTCCCGACGTGTAGTAGTTCAGAGATTCTGTCCGGGGTTAACAGTTCAGTGATTCTGTCCTCCCCTGCGGCCACATTGCTAGTATTTTTGCATCGGCTGGGAAAACGGAAGGAGCGTGTAGGGCGACTGGAGTTTTCCCAGCCGATGCAGCGCTCGGTGGACGCCTACGACGCCGCTGGAGCGCTCGGATCTCGATAGTCGACGCCGGCTTTCACGACAGCCAGGCCGAGCTATGCGCGCTGCGCCGATTTCGGGTAGGCGCCGAAGCCTGCCGCCCGAACCTGCTGTGGTCAAGTCAGCGCGACGTGTCTTCGAGGAAGGGGACGATGCCGAGTTTCCCCTGGACTCGAGCGACAATATGGGCGTTGGATGCGCGGTGAGGGGGCAATCAGCCGGCAAAATTGGCCGGTCCGAGCCCTCAAAGTGGGCCCACGCCACCAAGCCGCCGTTAAATCGTCAATTTCGTTGAGAGAAAAAGTGCGAGGAGGGGGACTTGAACCCCCACGGATTTTACTCCACTAGGCCCTCAACCTAGCGCGTCTGCCAGTTCCGCCATCCTCGCATGGGTGCAGCCTTCAGTTCGCCGGAGCTTCCTCGGCACCCGCGGGCGCTGCGTCCGCTCCAACCGCCAGAGCTGCTTCGTTGGCCGTCTCTGCGGCTGCCTCGCCCGCTGCGGATCCGGCTGCCGGTGCTGCTGCTTCAGGCTGAGGCGCTGCTTCCGCTGCAGGAGCTGGTGCCTCCGGAGCCGCCGCTTCGGGCTGCGGCGCTGCCGCAGGCGCTTCCCCTGCCGTGTCCGGTGCTGCCGGCGCTTCGAGTGGCGGTGGCTCGGGCATGGCACTGTCGAACACCGTCGACGTCATGCCACGCGCCCCGATGTACGTCAGGCTCAGTGAGGTCAGCATGAACAATGTCGCACAGCCCGCCGTGAGCCGGGTCAGAAAGTTCCCCGCTCCGCTGCTGCCAAACACCGTCGAGCTGCTGCCGCCAAACACCGCTCCCATGTCGGCACCTTTGCCCTGCTGCACGAGCACGACGCCAATCAGGATCAGACACACCAGTACGTGAATCGCTACGATGACACCAAACATGTGCTTTGTGTTTTTCCCTCACACACCACTCGCTGCACTGTTCCGCCCACGAGTGGTGATTCGAGATCTTTTACTCCTGATATTTTGCGATTCGTACGAACGATTCTACCTGCAGACTCGCCCCACCCACCAACGCGCCGTCCAGATCCGGTTGCCGCATCAGCTCATCCACATTTTCCGGCTTGACGCTTCCACCATATAAAATCCGACACCCGTCCGCCGCTTCTTTACCTGCCATTTCTCCGATCAGAGATCGGATCATGGCATGCACTTCCTGCGCTTGTTCGGGTGTCGCGACTTTCCCGGTACCAATCGCCCAGACCGGTTCGTACGCGATAACCAGCGCCGCAATAGCAGGGCCACCAAGCCCCTGCAACGCGCCTCGCACCTGCCGCTCCACCACCGCCATCGTGCTACCGGATTCACGCTCGGGCAGGGTTTCACCCACACATACGATCGGCACGAGCCCGGCCGCCTGAGCTGCACTCGCCTTCTTGTTCACCTGCTCGTCCGTCTCACCAAAGAACTGCCGCCGCTCGGAATGCCCAACGATGACGTGCGTACAGCCGACATCCTTCAACATCGCCGCCGACACCTCTCCCGTGAATGCCCCCCTGGCTTCCCAGTGCATGTCCTGCGCTGCCAGGAGGATCGGTGTTCCCGCAATCACCCGTGACACGGTCTCCAGCGCCGTAAACGGAGGACCCAGCAAAACCTCCCGGTCCGTCAAACCGCTCACGCCCGCCTTCACACCTTCCGCCAGTTCAACCGCCTCGGCACGCGCGCAGTGCATTTTCCAGTTTCCCGCCAATAGTGGTGTTCTCATTCGTAACCCCTTGTCTCACACTCCCGGCTGGCCGCCGTCACACCGGTCGCTCGCTCCCTGGTCGAGAAGATGCCCGTCCGATGATGTCCCATCATCCCTCTTCGAGCGCCTCGATTCCCGGCAAGCTTCGGCCCTCGACGAATTCCAGAGAGGCACCACCCCCCGTGGAGATGTGGGAGATCTTGTCCGCTTTGCCCGACTTCGTGACAGCCGCCACCGAATCCCCACCGCCGACGATAGTTACCGCAGAGCTGCTCACCAGTGCGTCCACCATCGACATCGTGCCGTGACTGAATGCCTCGACTTCGAAGATTCCCATGGGACCGTTCCAGAAGACCGTTTTCGCGCCTGCAACCTCCGCTCCGAACAGTTTCTCCGTCTCCGGCCCGATGTCACAGCCGAGCAGTCCGGCGGGAATCGCTCGCGACACGACCTGCACCGGCGCATCACCCCGGGGTGATGCCGAGACACGATGGTCTACCGGCAAAAGCAGCTTCTTTCCCATCTTCTTCGCCTGCTCGATGAGCTTCGATGCCGTCTCGATCCGGTCTGCCTCCACCAGAGAGTTGCCGACCTCGATCCCCTCTGCCTTCAAGAAGGTGTAGGCCATTGCACCGCCGATCAGCAGGGAGTCGACGATGTTCAGCAAGTTGTCGATCACCGCCACCTTGTCCGACACCTTGGCCCCACCCAGGATCGCCACGAGCGGGCGTTGCGGAGAACGCACGACCTTCCCGAGGTACTCGCATTCCTTGCAAAGGAGAAATCCCGCAGCCTTTTCCGCAACCAGAGGCACCATCCCCGCCGTCGACGCATGCGCCCGATGCGCCGTCCCGAAGGCGTCATTCACATAGACATCGGCAAGCGCCGCGAGTTGCCGGCTGAATTCAGGATCGTTCTTCTCCTCCTGCACATGAAAACGCAGGTTCTCCAGCAGAACCACCTCACCATTCTGTAGGGCATCGACCTGCGCCCGTACCGCATCGCCCACACAGTCGGCAGCCAGAGCCACAGGACGACCGAGGAGTTCGGAGAGTTTCCCGGCTACCGGCTTCAGGCTGAGACCAGGGGAGGGATTGCCCTTCGGGCGGCCGAGGTGCGACGCCAGCACCAACCGCGCTCCGTGGTCCAGTGCATACCGGATCGTCGGTAAGGCCGCGGTGATCCGGGTGGTGTCGGTAATCTCGCCGTCTTTGAGCGGGACATTGAAGTCGACACGGATGAAAGTGCGTTTGCCGGAAAGCTGGAGCTGGTCGATCACACGCATAGAGGTCTCCTCACCGACGTTCCGTCGCGTACGGGCCACGCCCGATTGCGGTCGAAGGAACCATGAGGGCCGGGATGGGTCAAGATCGGGTACCTGCGCCGCGAGATCCACCTGGTCACGAGAATCCGTTCGTTGACTCCCCGGCCTCACTTCTGTAGCGTCCGCCCATCATTATTCTCGGGTGGTGAGGGGTTGGTTGCATGTCTTTCTGGTTTACCCCTGCCGCACTCGCCCAGACCGACGTGCCTCTGCGGCAGGACGACAACATACTTCATATGGTCACGGGCTCAGGACTCGTCGTCCAGGGTGTCCTGTACCTCCTGATTGCGTTCTCCATTCTGAGCTGGGCTGTCATCTTCTTCAAAATGCGACAGATTCGTGTGGCGCGCCGGCAGTCGGCCCGCTTCATCGAGATTTTCTGGGACACGAAGAATCTCACCTCGATCCACACCGCCAGCCAGGAACTCCGGGAAAGTCCGGTCGCCCAGGTTTTCCGCTCCGGCTACCAGGAACTGGTCCGCTTGACGCGCTCGCGCCGCCATACGGGTCCCGGAGAAAGCCAGGAGGACACCGATCTCGGCGGTGTCGACAACGTCGATCGAGCCATGCGCCGCGCCATCCGCCAGGAGGTTACCCGGCTCGAAAAGGCCCTGACTTTCCTGGCCACCACGGCGAGCGCCACTCCGTTCATCGGATTGTTCGGCACCGTCTGGGGGATCATGAACGCATTCCTGGGATTGAGCGCGACACATTCATCGAGCATCCAGGCGGTCGCACCGGGTATCGCGGAAGCGTTGATCGCCACGGCAACGGGGCTTGTTGCAGCCATCCCGGCCGTCATCGGGTTCAATCACTTTGCGCGCCAGATCCGTGTGCTCACTGCGGAGATGGAGAATTTCGCCTCCGAATTTCTCAACATCGCAGAGCGTCATTTCCTCAAGTAGTTCGTCCCCATGGCGTTTGACGATTCCAGCAACAACAGCAGCGGCTCGATTTCACAGATCAATGTGACGCCGCTCGTCGACGTGATGCTCGTATTGCTGGTCATTTTCATGGTGACTGCGCCCATTCTCCAACAAGGGGTGAACATCAATCTGCCCAGGGTAAAGGCCGCATCGCTGAGCGGTGAGGAGCAGCAACTCGTCGTATCCATCAACAAGGAAGGACAGGTCTACCTGAACGATACGACAATCGGGGTCCCCGAACTCGGGCCCAGGCTGCAGGCCATCCTCAAATCACAACCGCAGAAGCAGGTCTTCATACGCGCCGATCAGAATGTCCGCTATGGTGAAGTGATGCGTGTCATTGCGAGCGTCAAGGGCGCCGGAGTCGAACGGCTCGGCATGGTCACCGAACCACCGTCCGACGAGTCGGCGAGATAGCCGGCGCCGTGGACGCCTACAGTGGAACAGCCGCCCTCGCTCAAACCTCATCGTGAATGGGAACGTGGCCTGTGGTGGATGGTGCTCGTATCGAGCGCGATCCACGCCGGGTTGATCGTGTTTCTCTTCATCGCGCCGCATCCGCCACAGTTGCCACCGCCGGCGCCCCCGGTGTCGTA
>CAZEWD010000150.1:4860-7536 GCA_964515725.1 uncultured Binatia bacterium (SeqCode) | reverse complement strand
ACTGCGCCCGGCTCGAAGACCATATTGTTCTGGATCGCAGAGGGTGGGGTGGCAATCGTGCCAGCATTGGTAATGCGGAGTTGGCCGGAACGGCCTCGAACTTCCAGCACCTTGATGGAACTGGAACCGATGTCAACACTCAGGTACGGCTCGTCACCCCGGAAGGGATTCATCTCCGACAGGGAACTCGTGAAAAACCGGCTGATCCTGCCCCAGTTGTCCGCAATTGCCATCAGGAACCCTCCACGCCGGCGACCCCGACCCGCACCCTGCCCATCGGGGCCTGCCTGTCATCCCAACGGCTTCTGGCACATTGTGAGTATCCTGCCACCGCGTCGTCTGTGTCAATGTACAAGTGCTTTTCCCACCTCCACGTCGGGGCTAAAGCGAAAACTGGGCCAGTGCAACCGCAACGTTTTCAAACAGTGCCGGAGAACCGGGGTTCGAGGAGAGCGACAAAGTTGTGCCTGCGCGACCGCTATTCGAATGCCACAAGCACCCGTCATGCAGCCGCGCAGGTCGATCACTCGGGCAGGCGGCGCCGGAAGCCCGTCGCCACGGCGTAGAGTTCCGTGGATCCCTTGCGAGTCGCATCGGGGCGTGTGGTGCGCACCTGGTCGAATTCCCGGCGTAGTTCGGTCAGAAATGGGGCCAATTCATCGCTCATGAAGAGTTTGATGACCATTCGACCGCCCGGTGATAGGATTTCCCGGGCCAGTTCGACAATGCGTGCCGCAAGATCGTAGGCAACCGCCCGATCACGGTCGCGCACACCACTCAGCTTGGGGGCAGCGTCGGAGATGACGACCTGTGCGGGCCCTCCGAGTGCCGCACGCAGCTTCTGCGGGGTGTCCGCTGCCATGAGGTCCGCCTGAAGAAGCACGATCTGCGGCAAGGCGGGAAAAGGCGCGATGGCCTGAAGATCAAGCCCGACGACGCGGCCGCCTGGACCCACCGCCGCTGCCGCAACCTGGAGCCAGCCGCCCGGCCAGGCGCCCAGATCAGCGACCCGATCGCCGCGACGGAAAATCCGATGTTGCCGGTCTAGATCCTCGAGCTTGTATGCGGCGCGCGACCGGAGACCCGATTCTTTCGCGCGCGTGTAGTACGCATCTTTCCGTTTGTACACGCGCACCGCCCGAAAGACACACGTTCCTCACCGCCTCGAAGAAGAATCAGACGTTCAGAACGCACGATTCTCGCTGTGCGGCCGGTGACCGAAGACGCGCTCCAGCCCGGGGCGCGAAACAAGATAGTGCAATGGCCGGAAAATCAGCCATTCCGCCGTGAAACCAACGGGGTGCAGGAGGTACGCGGCAATCCGTAATGGATGAGATTGCGTGTCATCATAGTCATCCGCCAACCCGGCCAGCAATAGCGCGAGACTCAACCCGACAATCGCTCGCTTCATGATTGCACCTCCACGGGCGAACTGTACCAGACCCGCCCGGTTCAGCAAAGCTCAATCCACAAATGCAATGACGCTTGCCTGACGTCCGGTATGGCCCTGCTCTCCCCGGAAGGAGAAATAGTCCTGCGGATGACACCGGGTGCATGGTCCGACCGTCGAAATTTGCTCGGAGGGCACTCCTGCGCGCTGCAAAAGCAGTTCATTGATCCGGCGCAGATCCATGTGCGACTTCGACCCTGTTTCACAATGAACCGATCGCCGCACATCTTCGCCAAGCCCCTCGAATTGTGCCGCAACGCCATCCCCCACTTCGAAACAACACGACCCGATGGATGGTCCCAGGGCGGCGTGAATCTCTCTGGGCTCGATTCCATACTCTTGCCGCAACCGCTCAACGGTTGCACCGGCAACATTGGCCAGGGTCCCACGCCACCCCGCATGTGCAACACCGACCACGCGCTGCCTCGGTTCGACAAAGAGGATCGGCACACAGTCCGCCGTCAGAATGGTCAGCGCCAATCCTGCCTGGCTGGTCACCATGGCGTCGGCTTCTCCGGCCGCCTCAACACCCTCTCCGAGCGTCACAACCCGCGCCCCGTGCACCTGCCGCATCCGCGCCCACCGCAACTGCGCCGGCAACACCCTTCCCAGTGCCGACCAATTGGCACGAACGTGGTCCGGCTCATCCCCGACCGTGTCGGAAACATTCAATGAGGCGAAAGCACCGCGGCTGCTACCTCCCCTTCGTCCGAAAAAACCATGTTGCAGCCCCGGAATCTTGTCCCATTCCACCACACCAGAACGTGGCACCGGCACAGCGCCCGGAAGCTGGCTCACCGGCCATCCCGTTCGGAGCAGCAGGCTCGTATGATTTCGCGGATCTGCGCCGAGTTCAACTGCTCCAGGTGCAGGACCATGTCGATGGCGCGTTCCATTTTTTCCTTGCGCAGCGTGTACCGCGTCTCCCGCCGGAACTTGTCCTCGACACTCTTCCGCCGGTCATCGAAAGGCCGGCCCACAGCGCCAAAAGGCACCTCCTGTTCCGCCTCGAAGATACGCCCATCTTCCAGTTCGATGCGCACGCGTGCGCCGAACGACATGCGAAAGCCCGCTAGATCGAGGTTTCTCAGGTGTAGGTCGAGTCGTATTCCCGCTTCGCCCGATGCCATCCGAGCGATGGAACGCTCACGCATCCGCAGGGACATCCCGTCATCGGTCATCAAGGTCACTGTTCGGGACAACTCCCAGGCGGCGGGAGCTGTCAC
>CAZEWD010000150.1:0-4850 GCA_964515725.1 uncultured Binatia bacterium (SeqCode) | reverse complement strand
CATGAACTGGCGCGCACTGAGTTCCTTGTCGATCAGCGCGACCGCCACGTTGTAGGCCACCGTGAAGTGGAGAGTCACTGGAAGTGTTTCCGGCCCATGGACGTACGCGGAACTGAGCGCATCCATCCCGAGGGTCAACGGCGTGGCTCCGACGTGTACCGCTTTGACCTTTCGCGCGTCAATCGAGTGCTGGCGTTGGAGTCCCAGCACACAATCGATGATTGGGGAGAGATAAGCGCAGCCCGGGTAAATCTTGTAGGAAAGCGTATCGGTCAACCAGACTTTCCCAAAACCTTCAAATGCCCCGAGCAACGCCTGTGGCGCAAAGACGCGGAGAAAACCATCCTCTCCCTCGAAAATACCCGGATTGCCACGCAACCCGTTTGCCGCCAGTTGTGCCGCCTGCACCCCAACCGGAGCCGTATTGGCCGCCAGGAGAATCTTCGCTTCGGAACCAAAAAAGCCCGCTCGGGTCGGGAAGGTCGGTTGAGACAAGGCAATTCCCAGGGCCGACTGGATCTGGACCGCTTCAAGACCCATCAAGCGGGCCGTCACCACGGCGCCATTGGCGAGGTGGATGAAACTCCACATCTGGCCGTTCAACGGACCGGCAAGGGCACTTGCGCCAAGACGGCCGCCCACCTCATTGGCGACCACCTGTGCCAACAGGCAGTCACGGCCAGACACTCCGATCCGCTCGGCCAGGGCCAGCGTCACGAGGACCGACGAATGTCCCGTATGCCCCGCAAACAGGTAGTCATCGTAGTCAAGAGCCATGCTGAGAGCGGTATTGGCGTAGATCGCATTGTAGAGCGACACGCGTTCACCCGACGGAATCATCGTGGCTTCCTTGCCACCCCCCCACTCTTTGACGGTCTTGCTGACCACACGGCCGGCCTCCGAGAAATGCCCCGCATGCACCGCCGCGATCGTGCTCAGAATCTGGTTCTTTGCCTCCTCGATACCCCTTCTCGGCAGATCCTCGAATCGCGTCTGGGAAACCCACTCCGCGATACGTGCGGCAATGCCTGTACTCATCCGTGAGGCTCCTTCTGAGAAAAACCGGTTTCCCGCTCCATTACTGCAAGGCCTGGACCCGTTCTAGCCCTTACGTATCGCAACGCAATTGCAACAACTGGAAAGCAACGATCGTCAGGGCATTCGAAATGGCGCCTTTGCGAATCAAGTCGACGATCGTATCCAGGCGATGCATCTCGATCGACATTTCTTCGGTCTGATCCCATTGCGGTAAACCGACCTGTTGTGCCGCATGCGCGACAAAAACATGACAGGAGTTGTTCATGATCGCAGGGTTCGGATGCACGACCCCGAGACTCTCGAGGCGCCGTGCCGCGTAGCCCGTTTCCTCCCGCAACTCCCGTTCGGCCGCCACGCGGGGAGAGGCATCCTCCGGGTCGATGACTCCGGCCGGCACCTCCAGTGTGAAGTCGCGGATCCCGTGGCGATACTGGCGCACGAGAACAACCTGGTCATCGGGAGTCAGAGGAATGACATTCACCCAATCCCGCGCCTCCACGATCTGGAATTCGTGTTCCAGACCGTTGCTTTCTGCGCGGCTATAATCGGTCCGGACATCGAATACCGGAGATCGGAAAGCCTTCTGGGATCTCAGCACATTCCATTTCATCATGAGCCTCTCAGGACGGGAACAGACGGGCGTATTCGATTGCCGGACAACGGTCCATCACCACCGTCAACCCAGCGGCCTGGGCCCGTTCGGCAGCGTCCTGATCGATCACACCCAGTTGCAGCCACACGATACGGGCGCCGACGGCGATCGCCTCATCCACGACACGCGACACCTCGGATGACCGCCGGAATACATCCACCATCTCCACCGGCGGAGGAACTTCCCTCAATCGCGCATAGGCGGGACGTCCGAAGATTGTGCCGGCGACCGGATTGACCCGAAAAACACGGTGTCCGTGTTCCTGCAGCAGACGTGCGATGCGGTGGCTATCGCGCGCCGGGTCTGGTGAGCACCCGACAACGGCGATGCGCCGGGGAGTCTTCAGGATGGCGTGGATCACTTCATCGGGAGGGTTGCGAAACATGGTCGGCCAGCAGCCGCCTCAGGGCGCGTTCCAAACACATCTTGATCTCATCGCGGCAAGCCGCGAACTCCTCGTCGCCTTTGCCTACAGGGTCTTCGATATCCCCTGAGATACCGGCAAACTCTTTCAACGTATAGACCTCTTTGCCACAGGCTTCGGGAAAGTTGTCCTGCAACATTTTCACCTGTTGCCCCGTCATCGCCAGAATCAGATCGGCATCCTCGACCAGATAGCGGTTGCGCTTGAGATCCGTGGCTGTCGCTTCGGGCGGGATGTGGATCCCCTCGTCACGCAGCACCAACCGGGCATCCATGGAGACCAGCGCACCATCCCGCGCGTATGCCGCAACACCACCCGATTCTACGGTGAGGCGCTCATGCAAAGCGTGCTCATCGATCATGCGTTTCAGGATAGCCTCGGCAATGACGCTGCGGCTCGTGTTCGCATGGCAGATGATCAGAATCTTTCGACAGGTCGACACGGCGTTTCCTGGAAAAAGAACGAGCCCGGACCGTTACGGCTCCGGGCTCGTTCCGATCCACACGATGCAGGTTCAGCTCTGCAAGGCGGACATCAAGACAGCAGTCATGTCCTCTTTCGCCGTTGCGCCCTTGCTCAATTCCGCCTTCAAAGCGGTACCGAGTTCGGCGGCATCCCAGACAGCGCGCTTCGACACCTTGCCCACCGTGTGCCAGCCTTTCATGAGCCACACGGTTCCGGCCCCGACCCGGAACACTTCGCCGTGGACACCCGCTGCATCATCGCTGGCAAGCCATGCCACCAGTGGGGAGATATGTTGCGGCGCAAACGGATCGAATTCACCCTCCTGAACCTCGCGCCCCATGATGGCTGCCGTGGAGGGTGTCGCTTCGACCGTCAGACGCGTCCGTGCAATCGGCGCGATCGCATTGGCGGTGACCCCATACTTGGCCATCTCTCGATCGATGATGATGGCCATCGTCGCCAGTGCCGCTTTGGCCGAACCGTAGTTCGACTGGCCAACGTTACCGAGGAGGCCGGCATCCGAGGAGGTATTGATCAGACGGCCGTTCAGAATGTTGCCTTTTTTGTGTTCCTCGCGCCAGTACTCCGAAGCATGGCGCGCCAGATTGAACGATCCCTTCAGATGGACGGCGATCACCGAATCCCAATCCTCTTCACCCATGTTGAAGATCATGCGATCGCGCAAAATTCCGGCATTGTTGACGACGATGTTGCATTTGCCGAACGTATCGACGGCGCATTCGATGATGCGCTTTGCGCCCTTGTAGTCGGACACACTTTCCCCGTTGGCAATTGCCTCGCCGCCCAGCTTCTTGATCTCGCTCACCACTTCCTGCGCCGGCGAATTCGTTGCCGCGCCGCTCCCGTCAAAGTGAGCACCCAGATCGTTGACCACGATCTTGGCACCATGCTTCGCCATCAGCAGTGCTTCCTCGCGCCCGATACCGCGGCCGGACCCGGTAATGACCGCAACCTTGCCCTCCAACAAACGTGACATGAACTTTTCCTCCTTCACCTGTGGCAGTTCCAATGAGATTGCACGCGATGTGAAGGCGCTTGGCGCGACTTCGGATCGCAAATGACGGTAAATGTCCCCAAATCCGAAGCCATGTCAAGCAAGCGCCATAGGTCAATCGATTCACCCCGCAAGATAGACTTTGACCGGAATGACCATCCGGCATAGGATCTCTCACGATGAGGAGTTCCGGGATGCGGCAGTTTCTCTGGGGTGTGATTTTCGGCTTAGTGTTCTGGTACGGCTATGAAAAAGTGGACCCGCCGGCGATCCTCGACTACCTGAATTCAGCCACGGATTATGCAGTGAAGTCGACGTCGGGGTACGGAGGTCGAGAACACCGCTGAGGCATCCGCCATCAGCGCAAGGCGACGACCAGTCGCCCGCAACCGGAACGGACAGCACGGCGAATCGCCTGCCGCCCTTCTGCCACGGACATCGCACCCTCACGCCGCAACTGCCGTACACCCCAGGTTACGCACCGCAGATAAGCGCCCAGAGACTCCCACTGGCCGCCCGCCGGCCCCTCACACGGACAGATCTGCTCGAGCGCACACCCGTCCCGCGTCACCGCACTCCCGGCGCGCGTGCCCTGGCACGTATCGCAACTGTCCCCCGAACCATCCCTATCCTCGTCATCTTGCGACGGGTTTGCCACCTCACGACAATTGTCGAGGCTGTCCGGAATGCCGTCGCCGTCCGTGTCTGGTTCTGCATCCGTGTTCCTGACTGCCGAGATGACCAGGAGATAGGTGGGCGAAGCCGTCTTCCCTGAAGACAGGACGATCGAGAATCCTCGTTGTCCACGGTTCTGGCGCCGGCCGCTGGTGAGCAAGACGCGGCGCCCGTTGACCTGGACATCCAAGACCATGGCCTGGCGTTGTTCGCCGAGTTGCTGCCAGAACCCGTTGCCCGTAATGGAAAGATTCGCTCCCTGGAACCGAACCGTGGTGACGGCAGCCACCCCGAATGGCTGTTCCGTGGCAAGAGTGGTCAGCTCGAAGCTTCCTGTCAGTGGCTGCGGCCTAGGGATACTCTCTTCGCATCCCGGGCAAAACACTGACACGGAACTGTTGCCAGTCAGAACATACCGGTCCATGCTGGCGCCAGCAGACGTCGCCGCGGCAAACACCAGCACGACGAACAACCCTGACCAAACGAGGGCTCTGTACATCGGCCCTACAACGTACGCGGCACAACCGGTCTGGGCAAGCGGCGAAATGAATCTCGATCAGAACGGGATGTCGTCGTCGTCC
>CAZEWD010000149.1:0-7536 GCA_964515725.1 uncultured Binatia bacterium (SeqCode) | reverse complement strand
AGACCGTCGTTACAGGTGCATATCCATCCGTCGGGCAGGCACTGCTGCTGCCCGTGCAGTTCTCCGCCACGTCACACACATCCGCGCTGCTGCGGCAGACCGTCGTTACAGGTGCATATCCATCCGTCGGGCACTCAGCGGTGCTGCCCGTGCAGTTCTCTGCCACGTCACATATACCCGCGCTGCTGCGGCAGACCGTCGTTGATGGCAGAAAAACGTCGGGCGGACAATCGACGTTCGTCCCGTCACACACCTCCTGAACGTCACAATCTCCAGCCGAGGTCCGGCAGACATACGTGTTCGAAATCACATTATCCGGACAGTCATCAGCCGTCCCCGTGCAGAGTGAAGCGTTGTCGCAGATTCCCCTGGCGGTCCGGCATTGGACACTCGAGGGTGATTTCACATCAGGCGGACAGGCTGCGCTCGTCCCCGTGCAGTTCTCCGCCACGTCGCACAAATCTGCGCTGCTACGACACTCTGTCGTTGCTGGCAGGAAGGCATCGGCCGGACAGTCGGCGCTCGTCCCCGTGCAGTTCTCCGCCGCGTCGCACTCATCTGCGCTGGAGCGGCAGACCGTTGTTACGGGCTCAAACGTACACGTTGCGCTGCAACATGAACCAGGAGTTCCGTTTGCTGCGCCTTCGTCGCAGTCCTCATTGCTGTCGACGTTTCCATCACCGCAGGTTGCCACCTGGAATACGGCTCCTCCGGTTGGACTGGTAAAACCATTACAACTCGTACCGCTGCGCGCCTCGACATAGATCGTGTGTGTTCCCGAAGCAGGCGCGGTAAACGTGAAGGTGGACACGTAGGTACCGTTCGATGTGAAATTGGGGCTCGTATCACAGTTTGCAGCCGGCGGAGAATTGTCCAATTCCCACGCAGTACTCCGCCAGTTTGTGCCACCGGTAAGAGTCGCAGTGACCGTCACGGTAACGGTCTCGCCCGGCAACGGCGAATAATTGCTCAAGGTTACGCTGTTGATCGTCAGCGCCGCCTGGGCTGGCAACGCGAATGCCAGCATTCCGACGAGCGCGATTCCACAGAAAACCCCAAAAAGGCCGCTGCTTCCGCTTTTCTTCATGACCCCTCCTTCGAAAACCAATCAGACTTGCGGGATCCGTGCCAATGGACCGTCACGGTCGATCGAGGGGTCCACACGTACTCCAAAAAGCGCCGCTGGTCAATCATTTCTGGCACGCCCCCGCTCGCAGGATCGTAAGGCTACCCGGATTGTCCCGCTCTCTTGTCCACGCATCGAGTACATTGCCGATCCGTAAGCTGCGTCTGCCTCTTCATTTCTCCTGGCAAGGAGTTCGGCACAGGACCTGCTCTGGTTGGCAGGATAAGGAGGCAATATGGGCGATGAGATGATCAAACTCGGGGTGCTCTGGAAGAACGTCAGCCGCAACGGGCAAAAACCATATCTTTCCGGCCGTGTGCAACAGGATACGCTCGATGCAGCGGTCGAACTGCTACGCGAGGGTGGGCGGTTCCTGATTCTCGGCAACAACAAACGTCCGGACAGGAAGGATCCGGACTGTGTCCTGTTCGTCGTGCCTGAACGTCAGGAAAACAGAACCGGCCAGGCCGCCTCCTCGCCTGGCACGGTAACGCCCATGGAAAAACGGACCAGACGCTGAAGAACGGCGAGATTCACTGCCTTGTAAGTCCACCGTGTCTCGTCACGTTTCAGGGAACGGTAGACCCGGGTGTGGATCGAAACTGATTTTCAATCCTCCCGCATCGTCATTCGTACAGCTCGAAAATCTCACGGATCGCTTCGAACTGGCCTCCACGGGTGGATGACGGCACGAGGATCAGTGTCGTGACACCGGCTTCCTGCCAGGCCTCGATTCCCTCACGCACCTCTGTTGCCGTACCGAACAGGGTACAGTCCGCCAGCCATCTGTCGGTCATGAGGCCCGGAAGACGGTCATACTCCCGGGCCGAGATGGCCTGTTCGATGGCGCGCATCTCCTCCCCGTAGCCGGCTTCGGTCCAGTATTTCCGGTAATTGGGCAGCATGACGTAACCCGTCAGCGTCTTGCGGTTGACCGCCGCCGCGGCAGCCCAGTCATCGGAAACACACGTCGGCACCATATTCCCTAAAAAGAAATCGGTACGCCCGGCCGCCTCACCGAGGTACGAAAACGAGGTCTGCATGTGGGCCCGTGAGGCGTTGGCCCACACCGCCCCGGCACCGATTTCCGCCGCAAGGCGGACCATGGGCTTGCGCAATGCTGCCAGCACAATGGGGGGCAGATCACCCCAACGCTCGGCAGATTGCCGCACCTGTGTCACGAACTCCCGCATGTCCTCCGTTGGTTTGCCGGTTTTCACACCCAGCCGTGAGTTCACAGGAGCGTGGCTCACACCGACACCGAATCGGAAGCGGCCGCCACTGAGTTCATGGATGAGTGTGGCAGTGAGCGCGTAATCGCTCGGGTGGCGTGTGTAGATGTTGGCGATGGCCGTGCCGAACTCGATCTCCGACGTCGACAGTGCGATCGCCTCACAGAGCCCCATGCCATCCCCGAAGCTGGGACAATAGATGCCCGAAAAACCACGGCGTTCGATCTCCTGAGCCAGTTCGAGACAGGCATGCCGGCGGCCACGCATGGCGGCCAGACTGAGGGCTGGTTTCTTTGTAGGGCTCCCCATCTCTTCTCCCGATCTCCCCCGTATGATTCTCCCTATGCGCGGCGGCGAAAGAGATCAGCGCCGCTGCCATTGCGGTCGTGGGAGAGAGCCGGATACCATGCCGGAGTCACGGAGGATAGTCAGGTGGGTGGGCAGGGACGGAAGAAACTTCTTCCGTGAGGGCATGAAAGGTGAAACATCGAGGACTATGCTGGATTGCTCGCCGGTTTGGTCGATCCGCCGCCTGCTGCAGAAAGGCTCCTTCGGCCGGTCGCGAAACAGCGAAAATGCCGCTATTCGTTACCACGGTCTTGCAATCCGGCGAGACAAATCGGTTTGTCTCAGGCATAATACATCGCAGGGGGCGTCTTCTGGCCGTTCGCGAGGTATGGCACGGTCCCTGCACTCAGCGACTTCCACGAGGAGAAACGAATCGATGAAACTCAGCCAGATGAAAGGGGACACGAAAGTGGCCGTTCACGCACAGTTGTTGCAAGTCGGGCTCGAGGTTTTTCCCGTTTACGGCGATGAGCACAATGGGTTCAGTGTCGACCCGGGTGATCTCTATCCGCAGATTCCGAACTGGTGCCGCTACCCATCCCTCGACGAGTTGTTCTTCGCCCTGGTGAATCTCAACATGGCCACCGAGGGGAAAGCATAGGATCAACGCACCCGGCGATTTCTGGTCAATGGTTTTCGAATGGTCCGCGCAGAGCAACGTGGCGCCTCCGCTGGCAATCGCCCTGACATCAGCGGTGATACTGATTTTCGTCATACCGGTCCTTTCCTTCCTCCGATAAGGGGAGCTGGCGTGAGCGAGTCGAACCCATTGGTACTGCGTGACAACTACGGGCGTGCCGTGAGCTATCTGCGCGTCTCGGTCACGGACCGCTGCAATCTGCGCTGCTTTTACTGTCTTCCTCGAGAGTACGGCCGGTGCGGCTCCCACGAATCTCTGTCTCTCGAACAGGTGGCGGGGATCATTCGCGTTGGTGTGAGTCTCGGCATCCACAAGGTGCGCATCACCGGCGGTGAGCCGCTGGTACGCCCGGGAGTGGTCGACCTGATCCGCGTCCTCGGTGTGATGCCCGGTTTGACGGACCTGGCTCTTTCGACCAATGGCACCCTGCTCGCCACACACGCAGAAGCGTTACGGGCAGCAGGTCTGCACCGCGTGAACATCAGTATCGACTCGCTGCGGCCTGCAGTGTTCCGCGCCGTCAGCGGGCGAGATGATCTGCCACGTGTGATCGAGGGGATTCATGCGGCACGTGAGGCAGGACTCTCTCCGATCAAGCTGAACGTCGTGGTCATGCGTGGCGTGAACGACGATCAGTTGACCGAGTTGCTGGAATTCGGCATCAGCGCCGGCGCCCAGGTGCGTTTCATCGAGTACATGCCTCTCGGGCGCGGTCAGCGATGGGAAGAAAGTTATGTGGCCCGCAACGAAATCCTGGAGCGCATCCGGTCCTTCCTGGCACCACAGGAAGCGCGCCGGCAGCCGGGCGAGGCCGCAACCTACTATCCTCTGCTCGGAGGAGGAGAAGTGGGCGTGATCAGTCCGGTGAGCTGCCGGTTCTGCGATCTGTGTAACCGGTTGCGCCTGACCTGTGACGGCAAACTTCGTCCATGCCTGACCAGCGAGGGGGAAGTCGATCTGCTTCCAGCACTTCAGCCCCGATTCGACACGCCAGCACTGATCGAACGCTTTCGTGCTGCAACAGCGGCACGGCCGCAGCGAGGCTCCTACACCGACACCACAGCGCCGGACCGGCGCTCGATGGCAGCCATCGGAGGGTGATCACTCTCAAGCCGGTTCCTGACAGATGTCATTATCGCCTCCTTACTGATTGATCTATAAGCGAGACAGGGCAAAACGATGGGACGGACGGATACGGGACCTCTTCTCGAAGCAATCTCACGGCGGGCGATGCTGGAACGCAGCCTTGGATTTATCGGCTGGGGCGCCTTTGCTGCCACGCTCGGCCTCGGTGCCGGCGAGACAATCAGCTTCTTTTATCCACGGGTGCTCTTCCGGCCACCCACCACCTTCAAGGTTGGAGCACCTGCCGAGTTTCTCGCACGGGGTGAAACGCCTGACCCGTACGGTGTCATCCTGGTCGACGAACGCTGGAAATCGAGTCAGCGTTTCTTCATCGTCCGCGAACAGGATCGCATTTACGCCCTGTCGGCACGTTGTGCACATCTGGGCTGCACCGTGAACTGGTTTCAGGATCTGCACGCGTTCAAGTGCCCGTGCCACGGCAGTGAATATCACGGCAACGGCGTCAACTTTGCCGGTCCGGCCCCACGCCCTCTCGATCGCCTGTCGATCTCCCTCAATCTCGACGGTGAGTTGGTCGTCGATACTGCCGTCATTTACGGACCGGATCGGTTCAATATGGATGGCGCATTCGTGCGTGTCTGACACGACGAGAGAATGATGGATCTACCCACAGAAGATACTCTGCTGCCGAATACCGGCAGTGTTGCCCCCGGTTCACGGGCTTCGATGAAATCCGCCGATGGCAGGTTCATCGGCCAACGCAGGGTCAAACCGAAACAACTTGCCATCATTACCGACATCTGCAGCGGCTGTGCCGGGGCACCCATCTGCCAGATCTACTGTCCGGTGGAGGACTGCATGATTCTCCTTCCCGCCGATGAAGGCGTCCCACACCAGCGCATCTGGGTCGATCCGCTCAAGTGTGTCGGCTGCCGCAAATGCGTCGGTCAGGGTCCCGAGGATCAATTTCTCTATGGCTGTCCGTGGGACGCGATCCGCATGGTCCCGACCTCCGAATGGGAAGAAGAGAATGGCGAACTCCCGTACTGATTCGGTTCTACAACGCCTCAGCAAGGCGGTGACCTCGACGCAGATCTACAAGTCCATCTTCCGCCATGGCTATGAGGACACGGCGCGCAACCGGGCGTTGGAGGTCACCAGCAATGTCTTCCTGCACCTGCATCCGGTGAGCATCCCGCGTCACGCGTCAAAAATACGTTTCACCTTCTGCCTTGGCGGACTCACCTTTTTCCTCTTCCTGGTCGAGACGGTCACCGGCGTGCTCCTCATGTTCTACTACCGGCCCGTGCCCGACTACGCCTACATCGACATGAAAACGCTCTCCTATGCCGTGCAGTTCGGCGGCATCCTGCGCAACATCCATCGCTGGGGCGCGCACCTGATGGTGATCTGCGTCATGCTGCACATGTTGCGCGTCTTCCTCACCGGCTCTTACCGGCCACCACGCGAGTTCAACTGGGTGGTGGGTGTGCTCCTGCTGGTTCTCACTCTGTTGCTGAGTTTCACCGGCTATCTGCTGCCATGGGATCAGCTTGCCTTCTGGGCCGTGACGGTCGGCAGCAACATGGCCGCCGCCACACCGCTGTTGGGCTCCGAAGGGCCGTTCCATGAATGGCTGGGCATCACGGCCAATAACGACGCGCGCTTCCTGCTGTTGGGGGATACCAAGGTGGGGGCCAACGCACTTTTGCGTTTTTACGTCCTGCACTGTGTGGCACTGCCACTGGCGGCAGTCGTCCTGATGATGGTGCATTTCTGGCGGGTCCGCAAAGACGGCGGCATCTCGCGTCCACTCTGACGGTAGACTTTCGGGGTCATGCATGGCGGCGGATCTTCCGGCCAAGAATTCCAGCAAATCGCCGAATCAGGCTCTGATTGGCGCCCCCAGTAACCACGTCGCGGTTTTCCCCTACCTCGTTTATAAAGAATTCCTCGCGGCACTCCTGATCTCCATCGGCCTGATGGTCTGGTCGATGGCCGTGGATGCACCCCTTCTCCCGGAAGCCAACCCCGGCAAGACGGAAAACCCTGCGAAGGCACCGTGGTACTTCGTCGGACTCCAGGAACTACTCGTCTATTTCGATCCCTGGATCGCTGGCGTGGCGATTCCCACGCTGATCATCGTCGGCCTCATGACGATTCCCTACATCGACACGAGTCGCAATGCCGTGGGCCAATACACACTGAGGGAACGCCGTCCGGCAATCGGTAATTTCCTCTTCGGCTTCGCCTTCTGGTGGATCCTCATTCTCATCGGCCAGGTGTTACGTGGCCCCAACTGGCATCTGTACTGGCCCTGGCAGGACTGGTCGACTCCCAGGGAGACTGAAGCGGTCCTGTGGAGCTTTCCCTGGTGGCTCGGTCTACCGGCGCTGGCTCTGTACTTCGGCGGCGGTCTCGTACTGGCACGGCGCATCTGGCCCTGGCTCCATGAGAGACTGGGAGGCGTGCGCTACACCGTCGCAGTCATCTTCGCTCTTTTGATGTACGGCGTACCCATCAAAATCGCGTTACGCCTGCTGCTGCGCGTCAAGTACGTGCTGGTGACACCGTGGTTCAACATCTGATGGGGGAGATCGGACGATGATGCGCGGCACGCCCGGAATGCGACTGACGATGGCCATCCTGAGCCCGGTGTTTCTGCTGCTCTGTGTGGTCGCCATCCACAGTGAAGAAACACGCCCCTGGATGGCAACACAGGCAGAGTTCAACAAACTCTACAAGGATCTGGCCGGGGCCCGGCTGAAAGAAGCGCAAGGGAAAAATGACACCTCCGAGATCGCGCGCTGGCAGCGTGTTCTCGAAGAAGTGGCCCAACGGAAGCCGGAAGTCGCACAGATCTACATGGAAGATCTGAAAATCGCCGATCGCTGCACGACCTGTCATCTCGGGATCGACAATCCGCTGTTCAAGGATGCTCCCCAACCCTTCACCACACATTCGGGAGACACCCTGAAGCGGCATGACCCGAACGTCTTCGGCTGTACTCCCTGCCATCAGGGGCAAGGCGGTGCAACGACGATCTCCGCCGCACATGGCCAGGAAGAGAACTGGCTCACCCCAATGTTACCTGCGGCTTATGT
>CAZEWD010000148.1:0-7538 GCA_964515725.1 uncultured Binatia bacterium (SeqCode) | reverse complement strand
CCGACATCATGGCGCCCGGGAACGCCGCCCACTTCGACATCGCGCACGTCACCGCTCAGGGAATCATCGCGGGCGCCAACCTCGTGTTGGTCGACTTCCATCCCCATCCGGAAGAAGCGCTCTGCGATGGCCCACAGGCGTTGCTGCTACCGGAACTCGAGCCGTTCCTGCGGGATGTCAGCATCGTGCGCCAGGCCTACGAAGAAAGACGGAAAGTCTACAGGAATTGAACTCAGCCTTGCGCATCCTCGATCGGGAGCGCGACTTTCATAGGAACTGGACTCGCTCCCCGTTCCCGGAAAGTCGTTGGGCCAAACGCCCCCGGGGCGAATTCATTCCACCGTCCTATGAGAACATCCGGGGAGCGAGCATGGATTGAAGGCCACACACACTCCCCGAATGTACCGCCGCAGAAGATCAGCCGTCGTCGCGGCTGCGTTCATGGGCACGAGACGCCGGAGCCTTACCCGTCCACCAACTCCAATCCATCGGATAGACCTCCGGATCGAAAATCACCCAGTACATATGCCACACGAGGATGGCGAGGGTGGCCAGAATCGCTTCGTAGAAATGCAACGCGGTGGCAACGTCGGCAACCCAACCGGGAAGATACCGGAGCGTCAGGTTCCCGGCCCACAGGAGGATGCCCGTCACCGTCATGAGCACAGTGCCCCACAGAAATGCCCAGTACTCAGCCTTTTCTGCGTAGTTGAACACACCCGAGAAGGGCCGGCTCTTTCTCAAGCCGAAATACCAGGCGATGGTGCCGATGGCAGCGCGAAAATCATGGAATCGCGGCAGCATCCGCAGCATGCAGGCTCGCGCCTGGGCGTTGTAGACGATGTAGACGAGGTGCCAGGAAAACCCCAGGATCATGATCACGCCGCAGATGCGGTGGATCCATCCGCGCAAGGCAATGCGATCCTCCCAAAGCAGCAGAGGCGTGGCCCACCAGGCTTCGGGATATTTCAGGGCAAAGCCTGTGTACACGAGAAGCGGAAAGGTGATCATGATGATGGCATGTTGCCGGCGCATCGTCCGTGGCATGCGCTCGGGGATCTCACCCTCGAAGGGGACGTGTGGTTCCGGGTGTCGCGATTTCCGCAGCCAGTCGAGAAGGTTGTGGGCAACCATGCCGCCGATCACAACGCCGATGAGCCATAGATAGATCCAACGCACCCAGCCGACCAGGATCGTGCTGGTCGACGTCTCCTGGTGATGGACTGGTCCGAGCTTGAATGTCTTGCCCGCTCCCGGATGGCATTTACCGCAGGTCTGCGCGAGATTGTTCTCGTTGACCGATGATTGCGGATCGCTCGATTTACGAATCCCGTGGAACCCGTGACAACTGGCACAATTGGCCACGTTTGCCCGGCCCGAGCGCAGAGCGAGGCCGTGGAAGCTGTCTTCGAAAGCGGAAACGTTCTCAGATCCGATCCCGTACTTCTCGGCCAGACGCGGATCTGAGTGGCACCTGCCACAAGTCTCACGTGGCAGATTGGCAGCAAAGACAGGCGAGTCGGTCGCCTTCGTCTCGCTGATGCGATGTTCGCCATGGCAATCCGTACACACCGGCGAGTCCCGGTTCCCTGCCTGCAACGCGACGCCGTGCACACTGTCGTTGTATTCGGCAAGAATCTTTTCGTGGCAGGCACCACAGGTGGCCGGCACTCTGGATCTGTAGATGGATGATTCAGGATCCGTGTTGGGCAGAATCTCATGCGTGCCGTGGCAATCGGCACAGGTGGCTCCGTGTTTACCATTCGTCACCTTGGAACCGTCACCATTGGTTCTGCCCTGGGCCACGGCGGCGGCGTGCACGCTCTTGAGGTATGCCTCGACAGGGCGGACGACGGGGATTTTGAATTTTACCGCCATTTCCGTATCGTTGTGACAGTTCGCACAGGTCTGCGACTGATTGCGCCAGTGTGCCGGTGATGCCTCATCACTCGACGGCTTCGCCGTATGCACGTCACCATGACAGTCCTTGCAACTTGCCGCTTCAGCGACTCCCTCGGAATTGGCTTTTCCGTGAATTCCACGCTGATACTCGGGCACTATTTCGTCGTGACACGTGGCACAGGTATCGAGACCTACGGTGCCCAGTTTATCGTGAGGGTCGGCCTCGGCATCGGTATGACAACCCGTGCAATCGACCGATCCGTGGATCGAATCTTCGTACTCCTGCCCATTGATGTAGAGCGACTTGCCGTCCTCGGCCGCAAAGTCCTCCATGTCATGGCAGCCGAGGCAAGCCTCGTTGGAAAGATCAACCGCTGGCTCTTCAGCAACGACGGGCTTGCCACCGGTGGCTACAAGACAAATCCCGAGTAGGCCTCCCACCGCAAGGAATCTCAGCCTTCCCGCACGGCTGCTTCCGAGGATGCCGCGCAAACCTCGAATAGAATCGAACACCCCGTGATCCTTGTCCATGAATCCTACTTTCTCACACGGGCCCGCCCGTATGGCAGTCGTTACAGGGGGAGTCCTTCCAGTCTGTTCCAATGTCCACCGGATGTTCGAATTCGAGTCCTTTGCGATCTGAGGCGAACTTCAGTTGATCGGGAGGTCCCTGCGCTTCGATCGAATGGCAAAGGGTGCAATCCTTGCTGACTACCTTGCCATCCTTCGATTCGTGCTCATCGTCGTGACAGCGAAAGCAACCGGGAAACATCATGTGACCGATATTGTCTGGGTAGGCGTCCCACCGCACCTTCATCGCCGGGAAGAAGTTGCTCCGATAAATCTGCTGTAAGGTCTCCACCGCCTGATCGATTTGAGTCTTCCTGGTTCGCGCAATTTCCGGGTACTCTTCTTCGTAGAATTCGTGCAGACCCGCATCGATGGCCGTCACGGCGGAATCGGTATCTTCATAATCTTCCGTCAGCAATTCCATACCGCGGCGTTTGAGCGCGGGCAGTGTCCGGTCCAGCCGACCCATCGACAACGCAACATTGATGGAGTTGGCCGGAGCACGGTAAATGTGCGTCGGCCGGTTGTGGCAGTCCATACAGTCCATGACACGGATCTCCGCCTTCGCGCGCTCCTCCGAACTCAGCGGCTTCTGGGTCGATTCATATTCGGTCACCTGTCCTGAGCGGCGGTCGGTCACTCGCACCCACGGAATCTCTTGTCGCTTGCGGTCGGTGGCAATGTACTCGATCTTGTTCTGTACGTTCATGTGCCAGTGGATACCCCCCGCCTGGCCGCTCCCCACACCGCCACCGCCCGTTTTGATCAACAGATCGATTTCCCACGGCGTGTTCTCATCATCCGACAGGAAGTGCTTCTGGCGGCGTTCCTGTGCCTCGAAGAATTTCTCGGGCCAATGACATTGCTCGCAAGTTTCCTGTGCCGGGCGAAGGTTGGCGATGGGCACCTCGATCGGACGCGGGTACTTGTCGAAAAGAACCGAATACACCTGATACAGGCCGGACATCTTCGACTTGACGTACCACTCGGCACCCTCGCCGACATGGCAGTCGACGCAACGCACGCGTGCGTGTGGCGACTGTAAGTACGCGGTATGCTCCGGCTCCATTACCGTGTGACAGAGCGTGCCGCAGAAGGCGACGGATTCTGTCGCCTCGAAGGCCTGGTAGCTGCCAAAGGCGGAGAGAAACAACAGAAAAACTCCACCCACCAAAATGGCTCCCACGAAAGTCCGCTGGTGTGGATCATTCAGATCCAGAATCGGAAAACGTGGTATCCACTCCTGCCCCGTACGGCGTTCCCGGCGTCGTGCCAACAGCCAGCCCACCGGAACCAGGGAAAGACCGCCGAGCATGACTGCGGGGACCGCGATGAAGGTGACCAGACTGCCGTAGGCACTGGGCTCGCGGGAAAAGAACTCGAAAATCAGGAGAAAGAAAAAGGCAAAGAGCCCGAGGGAAAAGACCAAAGCGCCAACGTAGGTGATTGGGTTGTGGAATCGTCGCGGTATTTTCATGGTTCTGGTCGAGTACGCAAAGTCGGAACCAAGTTGCCACTCATCGTGCTGCCATCCCCGTGGCGGTGCACAATTCCAACGAATGCACGGGCGGCAGAACAAAAATCCCAGATATAAGAATGGTTTGAATTTTTTCTATGTCTTAATAAGCAAAACTCTTGCAACAGAAATAGCTTCGTCAATCCGGCCTGGCATGTTGAGGGCACCCCGGGGGATCCACGATGGCAGGCCGCGGGAAAGGGAGCATCATCCACCACGACCACAGGATCACGAGATTCGCCGACGCCTGCATCTACGTCATTGCCATCCTTTTCCGAAAGCCCAATCCAGAGCAAAACCTCAGGCACTGTTTCCGTGCGACAGATCAGCCATCCGATCCGACAGGGCTAACGCGTGCGCTGCCGGCCAGACAATTCCCCAGCTCGACAGGATGAATCAACGGCCGCAGGCAGCCACTCGGTCTGCCGTGAAGAATCCGCCTACCACCCTGCCCATCTTGAAATGGGCAATTCATCCAAAAACACATCGAGTCTTTCTTGATAGACGCAGCCAGATGATGAGCCTGACGGACAGCAGCACGCTGGAGCCGATACCTCGCCGAGTGCCGTAACCACGGAATCGGATCGATCGAAAGTCTGGACAATTTTCTGGTTGTCCGTGGGACTCAGCCTGACGCGTTGTGCCACCACCAGCACCGCCGCCACGTCCACCGCCACCTGCTCATTGTAGAAATGCTCGAAGGCGCCACCCGGAACCGTGCGGTTCATTCAGGGCCGCTCCCGGGAAGTTCCATACCCGTGAGAGACCATTCTGGAACAACGCACCGAAATGCCGCCGTGGGTGGTGCAGATGCGGCTGATGCACGGCGCGGCTCTCCAGTGGGAATCCGGCAGTGGAACTCGAAGACGTCACTTCCATCTTTCTTTCTTGCGGATGCAATGAGCCGAAATCCGCACGGCAGCTTGCGCCAGGGTTCCCCCTCGGCCTGCCAGTCCCAGCCCGGCGCCGGGCAGGTTGTTTCAACCTCCATGGAGGGGGAATGCTCACCGCCGCCGGCGCTGCGCGCATCGCAATCAAGGATCCGAGGTATGGGAGCACGCAACGGAACCTCTTCCGGCTGACGAGTGAATCGACAGTCGGTACCGGGTAAGCTCGGATTGACGCACTCCCCGTCCGAGGTCCACTCCGGCACAGGTCCGATGTGAAATTCCGTGGCCGATCCTGTCTTTTCTGTGACGGCAACCGCACTGAGCCCAAGGGTGGCAGCCGCGCGGTCGCGTTGAGCCGGGGTGGCGACACGCCCTGCAAAACGCAAAGCGCACAAGCGGTGTGCCGTGATCGCGTCAACCATGGCAACGTTACGTGATATCAACGGCTCCATGCCGGGTAAGCGTGACAGCAGAACGACCTTTGGACATTCGAGGGTCTCGTGCTGGCCCTCCGAACAGGGCATCGGGGCAGCACTGATCCAGAGTGAAGTCTGACCTTCCGGATCGCATAACTCCACGAAGCGAACCCCCAGTTTCTCAGCCACCCGCAGCCGGCATCCCGCATTCGTCTGCTCTGTGGGCGGCTCGGCTCGGGCAATCAGGGGTACCATGATCATCATCAATCGAAGCACGCCCCGCAGGAACCAGATCTTGCCCATGGGATCTTTCTACAATGAAGACCCTTCGGAAGAGAAACGGTACGGCGCATTTCCCCCGGCATCATCCCGACCTTTCTGCTTGTCGCCATACGGTGGCGTCTGGTACGAGCCGCGTATGCGCATTCGACTGTGGATGGTTCTCTGTGTGTGGTGGCTTCTGGCCGTACCCGCTCATGCCCAATGTGCTGGCGACTGCGATGACAGTGGCGACGTCACGATCGATGAGATCATCACGGGTGTCGCCATGGCACTGGGCGACATCGGACCCGAGGCCTGCACGGCAATGGACACCAGCGGTGACGGCGAAATTACGGTAGACGAAATCATCGCCGCCGTGAATTCAGCACTGGCCGGATGCCCTCCCTCTGGTCCCTTCGTTCACTACGATCGCCGTAACCTGCGTGCCACCACGCCGTTTCCGGACGATTATTGGCTCACTCCTGATGCATCCCAACCGACGGGAGTCCGCCTGAAGATTCCCATTCCGGATGCCACCGCTGATATACAGGGTATCTTCCGCGCCGTTCTCTCCGACACCAACAAACTCGATGGATTCAGCCCTATCGCCCATTTCGTCATCGAGCTGAGTGATGCTCCCGACCCTACGTCTCTACCGCACACCTCGACCGAGTCTTTGGCCAACGACGCGAGTATCGGCCTGTTCGATATCGCTGAAGACAGTCCGACACGTGGTCAACGAATCCCGTTCCGCCTCGACGTGCGCGATGACGTCAACGTCCTCGGGATTCGTACCCACTGCCTGTTGATCTTTCCGTCGATTCCGCTCGAACCACGGGGCCGATACGGACTGGTCATCACCCGATCGCTACGCAGCAACGACGGTATCCCCTTCGGCCCCTCGACGTTTTTCCGAGCTGTGATGCGGCCACCGGTTCCCGGCGAGGACCCAGCCATCACGCACGTGCGGGCGTTGTCGGACGACATTTTGCAGGTCGTCTCGCAAACGACCTCGGGCGGAATCTCCCCGGAAGACCTGGCACTTGCAGTGCGCATATCGGTCCGTAGCGTCGATACGATTCCCGCCGACCAACTTGCCATCCGAGAGCAGGTGTTCAATTCCGAACCGGCAGAATTCACGATCGACTCTGTAACCCCTGAGACTTCATCCACCAGTTCGGTTGCTGCCATCGTACGGGGCACATGGAAGGCCCCTGACTGGCGCAAAGGTCTCTATTTCTCACGGAATGCGCAAGGAAAACCAAAACAAGAAAAGACCAACGACATTGGTTTCGTCCTCGCTCTCCCGAAAGCAGCCCTCCAGGGACCCGTACCTGTGACGATCTATCAACACGGCAATCCCGGCAGCGCCGAAAGAGAGGTACCAGGTGAAGCACGCAGTTACATGGCAGAGGCAGGCTTTGCCGTCATCGGCTTTACGGATCTGCTCAATCGCGAACTCAGCCCTGGTACGACCGATGAAGTCGCTGCCATCACAGCACAGGTAACGGGTATCTTTTTCCCACTGCTTCGCGACAAGCACGTTCCCGACTACTGGGCCCAGTTAAATGGCGAACAACTGGCTTTCATCCGCATGCTACAAAGCATGGGATCAATCGATGTCCTACCGGTCGGGGAACCGGACGGTCAACCCGATCTCGATGTCACACAGCCGCTCACCTATGTCGGGATCAGCCAGGGCTCAAACTACGCACCGGGCCTCCTTCCGTATGCACCGGAGATTAAAGCGGCAGCATTGGTGGTGGGCGGATCGCGTCTGGTAGAAACCCTCATTCATCAACAGCCCGAGGCATTTCTCGAGCAGCTCGGCGCGGTGTTCCCAAACATGACGGCCGCAGATATCTGGACGGGAACCTCCCTGTTCCAACACGTCTTCGACCGCCAGGATCAGCACAACCATGGACGATTTCTCTACCGTGCTCCGATCGAAATTGATGGCACCACCCAGAAGGCCAGTATTCT
>CAZEWD010000147.1:5909-7584 GCA_964515725.1 uncultured Binatia bacterium (SeqCode) | reverse complement strand
GAGCACCTGCATGCCTTCTATCGCCCGGATCGCTACAGCTTCCGGATGGACCTGAGGCGGAATCAGGCTCCCGGCTTCCGCGAGTGGTCGCCGGCGACAGTTGCGGCGCCTCACCTGCGCAAGAGGGGCCGGACCAACGGCCAGATCAACAGTGCCGGCTTATCGACGCCACGAGAAAGACGCAGGTAATCGTCGATTCCCTTGCCGTAGGCGCCAGGACGCCAGTAGGCGCCGTCCTGGTTGTTCCCTTGCACGACACGAACAGATACCGCAGGCCCAGCCGCAAGCGGCTGTCCCATACGCCAGGTGCCATACGCAACCAGAAAGACGACCGGCAGCACGGCGAGTGTGGCCGTCACCAGACGAACCCGAAGCGTGTGCCGGCCGATCAGAACCACGATTGCGCCATTGATGGCAGCCGGGACAAACGACAGGAGGTAGACTCCTCCGAGGTCGGCTGCCTGCGCCAGCCGAACGAAAGATACCATGGCGTTGCCGAGCAATCCCCAGGGGGCGCCGGTCAGGACGGACGCACGCCCGAATTCTACGGTCACCCAAAGTGCGGCCCATGCGAGTGGCTGAAGAAAGATCGGGACACAACGACGGACCGGTTCACTCAGTGCGGCAAAAGCGACGATGTAAGGAATCCAGAAAACGAATGAGGCCGTGACACCAAAGAGGGGACCGAACCAGGACGGCTGTTCATAATAGTAGTTGATGGCCCCCGGAACCCACCAGCCAACACTGTAATTGCTGAGCAAACCCCATAACGCACCCAACATCAATCGGTGCCGGAGAGAAGCCCCACACAGAACCGAGAAGAGCGGCGTAAGAATCACAAACCCAAGCCAGCCCTGATCCCACGGCGGAAACATGGCACCGTAGGCCAGACCCGAAAAAGCGCCCATCACGAAGCGCATCATGGTTTACACTGAATCGGTTCGCCGCCCGAGGTGTTCAGTGGGAGCCGAACCGTCGCTCGCGTCCCAATTCCGGGTTCACTTTCGAACCAGATTGTACCGCCGTGCGCCTTCACCGCACCATACGCAATGCTCAAACCGAGTCCGGTGCCCTGGCCCACCGGCTTGGTCGTGAAGAATGGCTCCCAGATGCGCGGTAGAATTTCCGGCACAATTCCCACACCATTGTCGGAGATCACGACTTCCACACAGGGCGGCTCACTCCCGGCTCCTCCGACACGGCGAACCGCCACGCGGATGACGGGGAGAGGATGACCTTCGACGGCATCGAGCGCATTGGCCAGAAGATTCAGCCAGACGTGGCTGAGGCGATCGGCATCCAAAGGAACGGGTGGGAGATTTTCCTCATAGGCACGAACAATTTCGACAGCGCCTGCATCAATCCGATTGGCGAGGAAACGGATGCATCTGTCAATCGCACCGGCGATATCTACCAGCCGGCGCTCGCCACTTTCGGCACGGGCAAACATGCGGAGATCATCGATGATTTTGCGAATGCGCTCGGCGCCCTCACTACAGATGCGCAATAGCTCCGGCATTTCGCGCATGACGTAGCTGAGACGATTTTTTTCCTTCTGGCGTTGCAGGTCTTCCCGTTGCGCAGCATCGGCGATCTCGATCCGTTCGTAGGCCTGCACGACGTTTTCGATACGCTGGATATAGTCGGCCAGATTGGCCAGACCACCATAAATGAA
>CAZEWD010000147.1:0-5874 GCA_964515725.1 uncultured Binatia bacterium (SeqCode) | reverse complement strand
TTCGTGTGCCACCCCCGCCACCAATTGTCCGAGGGATGCCATCTTTTCGGATTGAACCAATTGCGCCTGGGCAGCCTTCAGGCCGTCGTATGCAAGGCGCAACTCGTTATGCGAATGTCGCAATTCCTCGGTCTGCTCCTTCACTTTTGCATCGAGGGTCCGGGCCAGATCCTGTAACCGCTGATACGAATTTGCATTGTGCACCGCCACAGCAGTCCCGTCGGCCAGGGTACGCAGGAGTCGGATGTCATCCTGCCAGAAGGGCTGGCCCGAGAGTTTTGCCCCAAGGCCAAGCAGACCCACAGGCTGGGCACCGAAGGTCAATGGCAACGCCACTTGCACGCCGTCTTTACGCAGGCAGTCCCGAACCACTGCATCTCTGATGACCCGATCGTCGGACCCCGCCGCCAGAAAGTCCCGCCTCTCGAAATGAAGAATCTCGACGAGATCAGACAACGCCGGGGGTGCGCTCTCCTGTCGTACGACACCGTCGGCGGTGCGCCGCCATTTTCGTATCTCCGGAGGCATCGACAGATAAAGCACGGTGCACTGCAGATGCATCGACTCCGTCGGCACGAGAGTCACCCGTTTGGCAATCTCGTCGAGATCGAGCAGGACCGTCATCGAAGAACTCAGCGCACCGATTGTGCCC
Source organism: uncultured Binatia bacterium (SeqCode) (assembly GCA_964515725.1). Lineage (GTDB taxonomy): Bacteria > Desulfobacterota > Binatia > HRBIN30 > HRBIN30 > CAZEWD01. Next base: position 5,222 of record CAZEWD010000147.1, on the reverse strand, counting down.
TGGTAATCGGGGCGTGTTCGATAAAAGGCACGATCGACGAGCACCTGTGCAGCGCGCCGCGCAGGGGCGAGGCTGAACGCCGTCGCCAGAGCGAGCATCACACCCAGCCACCTCTGATGCTGGTCCACCAGGGAGGGGGCGAATTGGGCCACGGCGACGAGGACCAACGCATACAATCCGGCAATCATCAGCGACCACAGACCGTAGACGAAGCTCTGCCGCAGGATACGATCGATATCGAATAGATCGTGTTTGACGATTGCGTACGCGATGCTGACCTGCAGAAACGGAATCAACAGTAAAGCGAATTGTACCGGGAACGCCCGCCCTGACAGCGCGTTGTCGATGAAACCGACGATCGGCAGAACGCAGGAAACCAGAATCCCCGGAAGGATCGTCGTAATCCTCGCTCGCACCAGGGGATCGGATTCCTCCGTATAGGCAAACAAAACAGCCCCCAGAAAAGCAATGATGCCCCCTGCCTGACACAGGTAAATGAAATGCAGGGCGTGGAGCCTTGGCGGCTCGGAATGCCATCCGAGCAGAACCCAGGACGACAACATCACAGCCAGGACGTACGGCAGGATCGACCATCGACGGGAGAACAGATGGTCTTTCGGGAAAACCATGGCCAGATGCACCCAGGCGAATCCGAAAAAACACTCCAGAATCAGCGTCAGGTGGGCCAGGTAGGGGGTGTCAGGGCTATGCAGGAAAACTCCCGAAACGGGATAAAGTCCCGCTATGCACGATTGCAGAAGGAAGACCCGGGCCTGACGCCCCCTGGGCTGTAGAATTCCGACAAGGAGACCGAGCAACAGGTAGCTTCCACCCACGAGCAGCATCAGGCCATATGTCTGCAGATAATCGTCAATGCCGAAGTTGCGCGAGGGAAGGGAGAGAGATTCGACGCGGTCTCCCACCTGGATCTCGTACCGGAAGACGGTGCCGGCAGGCCTCTGCCTGACGTAGCGGAGCAGGTCCAGATTCGAATGTACAGGCATGCCGTCGACCGCCAGAACACGTGCATGGAAGAGGGTCGTTCGGTCAGGCGGCCAGGACAACGTGCCCACGGTGGGAATGACCGCCCGTGTCGTCAGCAGAAACCCAGGGAAAGGGGCGTCCATAAAGTGCAGACTGGTGAGGAGGGCATACACGAAGACAGGCACGCTCAGGCCGCTGCCCAGCACCACCCAAACGTAACGGCGCCAGATCAGCCATCGTTCCGACCAGGACGTCGGTGCCATCACCGGGAGCGGCCTCGCCGGGACTGGCCTGCTGGAGGTGGACAAGCTCACGACACACCGCTCTATCATGCCTGTTTTCCCAGGCTCAACAGCCAGTATGGCCAGATCCCTATTCCACTCTATCCCGTTGCCCCGCCGTTGCCCCCGAGGCTACCCTGTACCCGTGCTGATTCGCGATCCGATCCATGGTGACATTTCGCTGAACCCGACCGAGTCGATCGTCCTGGATTTCCCCGAAGTGCAGCGCCTGCGCGGCATCCGGCAACTCGGCACCGCGAGTTACGTCTATCCGGGAGCGGTGCACACGAGATTCGATCATTCCCTGGGTGTCAACGCCTGTGCCGGCAGGATCCTCAATACCCTGCGCCGGCAGGGATTTCCGATCGAGGAATCGCTGGCAACGCAAGTGGGAGTGGTGGCCTTGCTGCACGACATCACGCATCTACCGTTCGGACACACACTCGAAGACGAACGCCGCCTGTTTCCGCGCCACGACAAGGGCGAACGATGGCACCGGTTTCTCGATGGTCGCCTGGGAAACGAACTGGCCGCGCTCGGCCTGCGCGACGAAGTGGCCGACCTGCTGGGACCGTCACTTCCGGCAGAACTACCCGCCTGGTCACAACAGATCGTATCGAGCACAATCGACGCGGATCTACTCGATTACCTGCGCCGTGATTCGTATTTCACCGGCCTGGCACAGCGCTACGATGATCGGATTTTCCGGTATTTCACGATTGCCGGAGATCAACTGGCGCTGAACATGACGAAGCACGGCATGGAGCGATCGGATGCGAGTTCAGAGATCGTGCAGGTACTGCGGATGCGGTACTTCCTCACCGAGCGTGTGTATTACCACCACACCAAGGTGGCGGCCGGCGCGATGATCTCGAAGGCGATCGAGCTGGCCCATGGATACGGCCGCCTCGGTGAAGCCGAGTTGCAAGGATTGAATGAAGGCCAATTACTGGAACGACTACGCAACATCCCCAATGCGGAACGGCCTGACTCACACATCCGGGAATTCATCGACCGGCTCGAGACACGCGCGCTTTTCAAACGCGGCTACGTGGTTTCGGCTCATACGATTGCGCCCCACACCCGCCGTGATCTGGTCACACATTACCATGAGTCTCCTGCGCACCGTCATGAGGCGGAGCAGGAGTTGGCGCGACAGATCGGCTGTGATCCGGCCGAAGTGATCGTGTATTGCCCGGCATTGACGACAATGAAGGAAGCCGCCGCTCTGGTGCAGACCCCACAGGGAGTCGTGCGTCTCAACGAGATCGACCACAGCGGCGAGATTCGAGCCCTACAGGCACGCTATGAGCATCTCTGGCGCTTCTATGTGTTCGTGCCGGAAGCGTACGTCGAGAAAACAGCAGCCGCCGCGGCGGAGATGTTCGGTGCACCGAGTGAGCATCGGCGCGTACCGGGAAGCGCTGGAGTCTGAAAAGCCGGCCGAGTCAGACGGATCAGGCCTTCAACTCGATTCCGTGTTTCGTGTCGTCCGTCAGAATCTCGAACGCCGCACGGTGCGCTGTACGCAGAGATTCGGTCTGTCCCGTCTTTTTGTCGAGCAGCTCCAGTTCACAGGCTGCGAGCTTGCTGTTCAGGCACGATTTGATGCCACCCGGCGGGTTGTAATAGCGCAGACCCACGAAATCCCTGGCTGGCGCATTGATATGACCCTGCACCCGAATGTCGTCGTTCTCGGTCGCAAAGGTCCAATCAAAATAGGAGAATTTTCCCCTGGCCTTGCGTGTTTGCGAAAGCGACGTCAGGGCGTGTTCGATACCACGATGGCGTAAAACCATCGGTGTCATTGTCGGACTCCAGATGGGTCCCAGCTTCACACGTGCCGTGGCGACTTCGAGAAAGCTCTCCGGATGAGTGTCGAAGCCCGCAACCTGTCCCCAGGCGTACAGATCGGTGTGCCGGCTACCCCAATTGTGGTTCTGGCTACCGATCCAGTTGTCGATCGCTTCCACCTGCCCACCCACCGTCAGCGTACCTTGAAACCGTGCCATCGGGAGGCCGACGATACTCTTCGCTTTGGGGAGCGCCGTTTCATAGTAGGCCGCCGGGAGGAGGAAGAGAGGGGGTTCTTCACCACTCAGTTGTAAGTCCCATGCAATGTGACTTTCACCCGAGCCGGCCCTCCCTTGCGCTACAGATGGATCCAGACGGGCCTCGCCGATACGCACAGCAAAACGATCCCGGGCAAAGGAGCACTCGGCCAGCGGAATCTCCGACTTCGCAGCATGATTTCGGCCCCCTTCTCCATCGAACCAGACCGACCATAGTTCGCCGATCGCCTTTTCCGGATGCTTGTGCGGACTGAACAGGGTGTAGCGGATCCAGAAAGCCAGTGGGCGGGAGGGATGATTGGCCCGTAGAAAGAAGCTCTCGTAGTGTCCGGTTTTTTGTCCCGGCGCATAACGGGCGAAGTTCACACCACCGCGGAGTTCTTCGAATGTCGCCATGCGGTGCGATCTATCACACGACCCTCAGCCGCCCAACACAGACGGGAGGATTCAGACGGGCTGCCTCTCCCGTTGGGACTGGATCCTCAGTTCGATTTCGCCTGCGCCGCGACCTCGCAAATTGCATCGATGATCTGTGGCCACAACGGCTTTGGCATATCGTGTCCCATGTCGTCCAACGCCAGAAGCCGGGCACCTGGAATCGATGCGGCCGTGTCTTCGCCGGCGGCGAAAGGCACGAGCGGGTCGATACGGCCGTGGATCACCAGGGCCGGAACCGACAATCGGCGTAGTGCCTCATTGCGGCTCCCCGAGGACAGGATGGCAACCAGTTGCCGCATCACGCCTGTGGGATTGAAACCACGATCATACTGGCGGGCTGCCAGGTCACGGATTTCGTTCTCGTCCACATACTTAGGACTTCCGATGGTGTGAAACACGGAAATGCCGCGTTCGATGGCTTCCTCACGTGTGGTCGGCGGCGGACCCAGGAGCGCTCCGAGCGCTTCCGGTTTTGCCTGCGGCAGATCCGGGTTGCCTGTGGTCGACATAATGGACGTCAGGCTCAGTACCTTTCGCGGATGTTCGATCGCCAATGCCTGCGCAATCATCCCGCCCATCGAGGCGCCGACAATATGTGCCCGCTTCACGCCAAGAGCGTCGAGCAGGCCAGCGGCGTCAGCCGCCATATCCGACAAGAGATAGGGCGCAGGTGGTGGAGGTTGGCGTGTGACCATCGCGGTCATCGCCGCGGTCAGATCCGGAACTCCCATCGCATCGCACCAGGAAGATCGGCCGACGTCCCGATTATCGAAGCGGACTACCCGGAATCCCCTCGCAGCCAGATCGTTACAGAACTCCTCGCGCCAGAGGATCATCTGTGCACCGAGACCCATGATCAACAGCATCACGGGATCGTTCGGCGCGCCGAACTCGTCATATTCGAGTGTGAGACCGTTTGCCTTTGCACTGGACATGTATCGTGCTGAACCAGATGTGCACTTGCCGGTCAAGCGCAGCAGCACAATCGGTATTCCACTACGAATCGCGCCTACACGAACGCTTGCAGCGAAGGTCTGCCGTTGGTACCTGCCGTCATGATGCATACGCAACACCAAACGGCCTTCGTCATCGAACCGAATTTATTCGAGGAATATGCCGATCGCGTGCTAGGCGGTCTGGCTCTATCGCGCGACGAGGCACTGCAGATCCTGCAGTCGCCAGACGATCAACTCGCACCACTCCTTTCCACGGACGCCGGGTGAAGGTCTGTCTCCTGCGCAATGCGCGTAGCGGTTTGTGCCCGGAAGATTGTCATTACTGCTCGCAGTCAGCCATCTCCGAGGCTGCCATCCCACGCTACCGGCTGGATTCCGTCGAAGAACTGGTCAACGGTGCACGGCGCGCAGTTGCCAGCGGCGCACGCCGGTATTGCATGGTAACGAGTGGCCGGGGACCCTCACCGAATGATCTCGAACGTTTCACGACC
>CAZEWD010000146.1:0-7621 GCA_964515725.1 uncultured Binatia bacterium (SeqCode) | reverse complement strand
ATGATCCCGAGGAGGACGGCCACACCCGCTACAACCAGCGTACAAACCGCCGTGTACACCGTCCGCGGCAGCCGACTTCTCCAACACCCCAGGATGGTTTGAATCACCCAACCAGTAAGAATCCAAACGAGAGGTGCCGAATAACAGAGGTGGAAGAAATCACTGCGAGGATACGCATTCAAAAGAAGGCAACTTGCGGTGATGGCGACAACGATCAGGGACGCTGGCACGGTCGCATCCGCGGCCTTGGCCGACAGCGGGTGTTTTGCTTCGATTCCAGTTCTCTCGAAGATCCGACGGTTCAGAAGGACCGCCCCCACGATCGTCCAACCCGTAAGGGGCACGACCGTAAATGACAGATCCTGGAAGCCTTGTAAGACCGAACGTTGGAATCCCTCCACCATCGGTGCTCCCCAAAGTGCCGCACCTCCCGCCGCGATCAGACCCACAACAAACACCGCTCCCGTGCGCCAACCGAACCAACCTTTCCGGATGGCGGCTGTCGCAGGCCCCATTGCCAGAATCCCCAGGCCGATTGCAATGTAAGACCAACGGAGAGGACGGTATGCCTCGTAGAAGAACCTCTCGTAGCCGGTATTCACGAACAGGACGTCGTGTGTAAAACGGCTCAAACCCAGTTCCATGAGATAGGAAGCCAACCACGGGAGACTCGGCACGAGAAAGCCGGCCAGAAGGAGAGTAGCCGGCCATCCGATCGATGAGTGTGGGTTCTCCCCGGAAACAGCTCCAGGGTGCCGAATGCACGAAGCCAGCACGAGAGAGACGAGCGGTAGAAAGAAGATTGCACCTTCCCGACCAACGAGGTGAATCCGCAGGACCAGCGCAACTCCCCCCAGCGCGCTCAACAGAAGGCCCCATCGAACTACGACATCGAGGCGGCTCCGTTTGCCCCATGGCGCCACGCCCAGGACCAGAGCAGCAGCAGCCAACTGGAACAGACCCGAGTTTGGTTTGAAACCAAAGCTGAGCGCGGCCAGCAGGCCGGCAAGAAAAGCCCATTTCGTGCGCCCGGTGCTGCACCACCGCAGGAGAGCCCAACAGCCACACAATGCCGCCGCAAGTGTGTACCAGGCAGGATAGGCAACGTTGAAGGATAATTCCGAACCCGGAACGACAGGCAGGGATGCCACATAGATCCATGCAGCCAATGCCGCTGCGACCGGAGATAAGAGCGTGCAAGCAATTCGGAAAAGCAGCAGCGTGATCGTCAGTTGTATCGCGGCGAGCACGATACGAATGGTCAGGAGATGCTCCCCGAAGAGACGAAGCAGTCCTGCGTGGAAATAGAAGTACCCGGGAGTATACCCGCTGATGAAATCGATATAGGGGCGCTCTCCCCGTAGGACCCGGAAAAAGAGATAAAGGGTCCCACCCTCTTCACCCACGTTCAGGCCGTAGAAACACAGGGAGCCGAAAAAGACTGCGGCTGAGAAACCCACAAGGAGGAGCGCAAGCCGGTCGATCCAAATCGGCTGCGCGTCGCTGCAGAGTTCAGTTTGCAGGAAACTCTCCTGCGTATCGTAGACCCGTTATCTGGACAGCTTGCGAGTCAGCTCGTGCTCCTCGGCGGGGGCTGCAACCCTTGCCGCAAAGGCCTCCTCGACGACTTCCAGAATGTGGTCTGCCGATTTTTCCCACGAGAACTCCCGCGCCCAGGCCAGAGCGCCGGCACTCAAACGCTCCCGTTCCGCATGATCGGTCAGCAGACGTAACATTGCCGCGCTCAACGCCGCAATATCGCCGTGTGGCACGAGCCAGCCACTCACATCGTGGCGGACGGCATCACGCAGACCCGCTACCTCGCTGGCAATTGCCGGAACGCCACAGGCATTGGCTTCCAGCACCGTCAGGCCCCAACCTTCCTTCTCCGAAGTGTTCACCAGAACATGCGAGCGCCGAATATGCTCGACCTTTTCGGCATCACTGATGAAGCCGGTGAATAGAACGTGTTCTTTCAACCCGAGTTGGGCAACCTGACGCTCCAGGGTCTGACGCGCCTGCCCTTCGCCAATGATGACCAGTCGGATGTGGGCCATCCGCTCTCGCAAGCGCTGGAGGGCCTGCAGAATGAATTCCACGTGTTTGTAGGGCTCCACCCGTCCGATCCAGAGCACGGTTGGAATGGGTGCACATTGGCGGCCCGCCGGATTGTACAGAGAGTGGTCGAGGCCGTTCGGCACAACGCGAATGCGTTCGGCCGGGATTCCACGCGCAGTCAGATCATCACGGGTGCTTGGTGAGACAGCGACGACGTGCGCGTCCCGATAAACGTAGGGAATGAACTTCTCGGCGAGATAGACGGCACTCGCAATCGGCAAAGCCACCTGCTGGAAGGCTGTGGTCCCAAACAAATGATGCGCCACGATCACCAATGGTGTCCGCGTGTACAGCGGCGTACAAAAGGGCAGCTTGTTGAAGTGCTCGATAATGACAGTGCCCGGCACACGCGCTTCGCGCAGAACCGCTGGTGGCAAGCGAGCATAGTAGGTAAAGCGATTTCCGAAGCGCCGAACGCGAAGACCGTTTTGCTCTTCGACTGCTGCTGCTCCGGGAAAGGAGCTGCATAACAGAGTCGACTCATAGCCGCGTTCGACGAACCGGCGCGCCGTCTCCGTCATATTGAGTTCGGCCCCACCCGCACAGGGATGTTTGAGATCCCGTTCGTTCAGAATCAAGAGACGGCGCCGCATACCCTACAACCGCCCCATCAAGCCCATCAGCCGTAGCCACCATACGATCCACAAAGCTTCCATGGCGATCCGCTTGTTCATTTTCGAATCGCCCACGGTACGATCCATGAAAATGATGGGAACCTCCCGGATTCGGCAGCCGAGACGCCACGCCCGATAGGTCATCTCGATCTGGAATGCGTATCCGTTCGAACGCACCTGGCCGAGAGGGATGGCTTCGAGTACACTCCGGCGCCAGCACTTGAAGCCGCCGGTGACATCCCGGATCGGCATGCGTGTCACCCAACGCGCATAGCTGTTTCCGAAGTAACTCAGGAGCAACCGCTCGATCGGCCAGTTCACGACTGTAATGCCGTTCTGATAACGAGAACCGAGCACAACGTCGTGTCCGTCCATCTCCTCGATGAAGCGCGGGATCATTTCCACAGGATGCGAGAAATCCGCATCCATCTGGATCACCAGCTCTGCCGCTGTGGAAAGCACATGCCGGAAACCAGCAAGGTAGGCAGGACCGATCCCGACACGCTCCTCACGCAACAGCAGGGTGACGCGAGGATCACGTGTGGACATCTGGCGAACGGCGTCCGCCGTTCCATCCGGCGAGCTGTCGTCGACAACCAGAACATTCAGATCACCGGCTACGTTCAGCAGTGCTGGTACGATCCGCTGGATGTTCTCCCGTTCGTTGTAGGTAGGTATGACGATGGTCGTTGAGGCCAACGGATCACCTTCTTCCTGCTCCACGGTTCACAAAGCAGATCGCCTCATCTTCACCGTCGAAGGAATATCTTTCCACGAATAATGCCCCATGCCGTGTCCCACCCGACCTCATCCCGTTCGATCCAATTCGAACAATCCTCTCTCCGCACCGGTGAATGCTCCACACATTCACAATAAACCCTCATGACGCAACCGTTCACGCATCAGCCGCAGCCCCTCGCTGGCCCCCAACAGGGGGGTCCGCAGGAGCCTTTGCGCCCGCGTGGAGTCGAGGCCGCCGCGCAATGGCCGCACCGCTCGTTGTCCCAATTCGGCAGTTGTCATGGGGCACAGAAAGTGCGGGTCGAGATCGAAGATCTGACAGGCCATCCTGGCAAAGGTCACACGGTCCAGGTAATCGGGACCGACGACGTTCAGGATTCCTGTGACCGAAGATTCCGCCAATTCGCCGACCGCAGCGGCCAGATTCGGACCATACGTCGGCACGCCCCACTGATCCGACGGAAGATTCATCCGGTCCCCTTTTCTTCCGCGCGCCAGCAACGCCATGACGAAGTTCTTGCCCTGAGCCTCGTATCCGTACACGTTACAGACACGGATGATCAGAAACCGCGTCGTCGTCTCCCGGATGAATTTCTCGGCCTCGAGTTTGTGCTCGCCGTAAACGTTCAGTGGTCTTGTCGGCGCATCCTCGGGGTATGGCCCCGATTCGCCATCAAAAACATAGTCCGTCGAGAAGAACAGATAGCGGGCTCCGATGCGCTCGGCCGCACGCGCCAGATTGCGAGTACCCTGCACATTGATGGCATATGACTCGTCCGGGTGTTCCTCGCACCAGTCTACATGCGGTTGAGCCGCGGGCTGGACGACGACACCGGGGCGCAGCTCATCGAGCAATCGATCCACCGCGCGGGCGTCACGCAGGTCGAGCGGCACCAGCCCTGCGACCGCATGACTGAAATAGGTTCCCACCGAATCGGCCCCAAACTCTTCGAGCAACGCCGTGCCGACGAAACCGGACGCGCCAACGATGAGAGCTTTCATCCGTACAATTTCAGCACTGCAGTAAAATGACTCACCGGGCGACCCGCGCGGAAGGGATGCGCGCAACCCGGGCTGGTTCGCTCGGCTCGAACACCGAACGCCCGGTCCCGAGGATCGACTCGGCCTCTTCCAGAACCCGTAGCCAGCGTAGATTTTCGAACTTCGGATGACTCAATTCGTCGGCGCGCCGCCCGCGCAGCCTGGTCACCAGATCACGCACTGCATCCTCGACGGAGACGACCGCCTTGAATCCGAGGGCGCGCTCGATCTTCTGTGTCGACACTCGATAGCTACGCACACCGCGATAGGCATAATCCGGGTTGACATCGACACCGACCCCGAGTTCCCGCAAGGTAGCGCGTACACGCAACGCCAGCTCGGAAATGCGCATGTTGCAATTGGCCACATTGAAGATCTGACCGTTCACGGCCGCCTCGTTGGCCGCCAGGCAGGTGATGTATGCGCGGGCTACATCACGCACATCGACCAGCGGACGCCACATTTCTCCCCCACGGAACAACGTGATCGTGCCGTTCACGAGAGCATCCCGCACAAAGGTGTTCACCACCAGATCAAAGCGCATCCGTGGCGAGTAACCAAAGACGGTCCCCTTACGTAAAATGATCGGACAGAAATCCCCTCCAGCCATCGCCAGGAGTTGTCGTTCTGCCTCGAATTTAGAGACTGCGTCCGCGGCTCGGGGATGCACTTCGGAGGTTTCGTCGTAGACGACATCACGATCGTCGTCTGCAACTCCGTGATCGTAGATCGAACACGACGAAGCGAGCAGATAGCGCCGCGCCCCTGCGGCCCGAGCCATTTCGGCCAAACGCAGTGCGGCCGTCGTGTTCATCTCGAAATTTGCCGCCGGATTATACTCGGCCGTCGGATCATTCGAGAGGCCGCCTACATTGATGACGGTATCCACTCCTTCGAGGTGTGAGGCCTCGATCCGGCGCATGTCCGCCACGACGAGTTCCACCCGGTCGCGAACGTCCTCCAACCCCTGATCTCCGTAGAACAGCCGGTCAAGGATACGCACGGCATAGCCGCGCTCCAGCAATTCCTGACTCAGGACGGCTCCGACATAGCCGGCGCCGCCGACAAGCAACACGGTGGGCATTCGCTCAGCGCCCTTTCACCTGCCAAACGTCGCCGAAACTATCAGGCGGGATCCGCACCTCGTCCGGATTCTCGCGGCGGTACACATGAGTCGCCGTGCTGATCATCTGCGTATCGTCCTCGAGCGACATCCAACCGTGGAAGACCCCCGGCGGCACGACGATCAGGGACGGATTGCGCGCACTGCAAACGAACGTGTTGAGTTCTTTGTGGGTGGCACTTTCGGGACGGTCATCCACCAGAACGAATTTCGCAGCACCATGGCTGATGAAGAACAGATCCCACATCTCCAAATGCTTGTGGAAAGCGCGGACGGTACCCCGGGCAAAATTCCCCACGAGGTAGACCTGCCCGAACTGGGACAGGTGAGAGTCCGAAGACCGGACGATTTCGATCAAATACCCTCGATCGTCGACGCGAGCGACGAGATCGATATTCTGGACGCCTTCGATCATCGGGATCGTGTCGCACAGGAACGCGACAAATTGCAACCACCTTTCCCCGACAGATCATCTGCCTGCTCCCTGCTCCTTTCCGCGGATACGCCCATCGAGGGACTGCGCTGCAGCCCACTGTGGATCTGACTTTGCCAGAGTATACGCCAGAGATGCGGCACGGTCGCCAAAGCCTCGTTCTGCCAGGAGAAGAACAGTCTCGATGAGCGACGGGTTCTGTTCAAAATGGGGTGTGCGCCAGAGCACAAGTTGATCTACCTTCCACAGAACCCCCGCACTCGGACCCTGGTCACGGGCCAGTTCCAGCAGGAGAGATCCCCGCGCCAGAGTCGCCGCCGGAAGATCAAACACCGCAACTCGCTGCATGGCCGCAGGACGCCCCTTGGCAGCAAAGTAAAAAAGGTGAATGCGCGGATCAGGACTCAGATCAACGACGCGAAATTGTTCCACCCAGTGCGCGATTCTGGGCCACGCGGGGTAGAGGCGCACCTGTCGCGGCACGATGAACCAGCCACGCGGAATATTGCCGAAGTAGGCAAGAGAGCGACCGGGCGAATATTGCGGCTCCACCCGCCACGCCAGATCCGGTGCATGCAAGAGAAATGTCGTGCGGTCGGCAGCCACAACGATTCGTTCCGCCGGGGTCGCATTCTTGCGGACGATCTCGGCCACGGCGCGCCAATCCGCAGGTGGCAACAATGCGTCCCGCACCACGGGAAACCAACCGGCCGCAAGACCAGTCACCGCTGCAATGGTCAAAACCCGAAGTGGCGTCGTGGTTGCCCCGCGTTTCCAACCCCAGCCAATTGCTGCCGCGACCAACACCGCCAGAAAGGCGGACAGGACCGCACGATCGGTGTCGCGGTATTCCGTGGTGAACTGCCATACGGCAGCCGCGCCGAGGGCCGCGCCGACCGCACAGACCGGCACGAAACCACGCAACACATCCATATGCGGTCGTTCTGGTCGAACAGCACTTCCCCATCCGGCCAGAGCACCACTCAACAGGACAACCCACCACACTTTGCTACCAAGCCCCAGAAAGGGCCACCATTCCCACTGGAGACGCACCAATTCGGGCCTGAAAGACAACGGAACAATCAGGAAGGACACGACGAGCAGGACGCAGATTGCCCCTGTAACAACAATTGCGCGACGTGCGCCCGCCCTCACGGCAAGAACGCATTGCGCCAGACCCAGTGCGACTGCGAGCGGAGTCACCAGGGAAGCTGCAAGCAAAACGAGTGCGTTCATCGCCCACGCCACGCGTGAACCCGTCTGCAAGGCAACCGCCAGCGCATACAGACCCAGGAGAGAAAGGAACACCGCCCAACTCCGCGGGTCCAGCGAGCGCCCCATTTCGACAGATACCGGCGCGCAGGCCCACAGCACCGTGGCCAGTACACCGACGGGCGGTGCCAGGACACGCGAAGCCAGGGCACCCAGAACCAGAACGGATCCTACGGCAGGCAGTGCTGCGGTGAGATGCCACTCCGCTGCAGGCAAGCCCATCAAAACAAACGCACGTAGAACAGAGGCGGGCACGAGCCGGTTCCGCACCGGCACCGG
>CAZEWD010000145.1:0-7649 GCA_964515725.1 uncultured Binatia bacterium (SeqCode) | reverse complement strand
CTCGCTCCGGCAAACCCAGGGTGACATCGGCATCGTTATTCCGACAGACTCCTAGAAAGGCCGTATGAAGGGAGACTGTAACCAATGCGGCGCCTGTTGCCGGGTTCTCACTGTGGAACAGTCGCCAGAGGAAATTGTCGCGATCGCGGCTGTGACCCGTGTGCTGGGAATTCCCTCCGACATGCAGTTTGCTGCAGTCCACTGGCATCCCTTGACACGTGCGCAGGCAATGGAGCGCAATCCGTTTTACGTCGCACGACTGGATGAGAAAGCACACTTGTACTGGTGCGACCAGCTCGGTCCCGACGGGCTGTGCCTCAGCCACGAGAATCGGCCGCTCGTCTGCCGAGGCTACCCGTGGTATGACCAGCCACCGCGGAACATGGCGCTGCCCGATCCCGGCTGCGGATACGGGATCGATCTTCCGAGTGCCCGCGACGCGGGGAATCAGAGCGACTGATCAGCGGCGCCGGCGCTTGCGCGTTTGCGGTGGCGAAGTGTCTTCGGTCATCGCAATGGCGGAAAGGACGTCGCTGGCCGGGTGAATGTTCATGTGCAGTGCCGGGCCGTAGTGTAGTACGAAACTGTTCATCGCCTCGACGCTTTCTGCTTCGATGATGGCGATACCTCGGAATGGTGGATCCCGGTCCTTCCAGACATACTCCCCGACGAAACGAAAACCGGCTGGCATCTCGTCCGCCCACTCCAGGCGCTTTGCGACTGCGCCTTCCAGCATCTCCCACGTCAGATCGTATTCTGCGACGAACAGCATTGTATTTCTCCTATGCCACGGCCGCCTGCTTTGCTTTCGGGGACGGCACGGATCGTTTCTTCCCTCGCGCCGGCTGGGCCTTGACCGAACGCTTACGCCGGCGTGTGGTGGACCGTGGGGCGAGCCAATCGGCGATTGTTTTCCAGACTTTGTCCGGGGCACTCGCTCCGGCAAATACACCCATGTGGCCACCACTCACCAATTTGTAGGTCTTGTCGGTGCTGCTCACTTTTCGCATCAGAGCTTTCACCGAGTCGGGTGGCGCGATCTGGTCGGTTTCACCCGCAAAAATCAGCAGGGAAGACTCGATCCGCCGCAGGTCGGCCACCTTGCCACGGAAAGTCATCTGCCCCTTCACGAGTTTGTTGCGTTGCATGAATTCTTTGTTGAACTGGATGAAGGCGTTCTGCGGGTAATCGATGAATTGTCCGACCCACTGGTTCATGGCATCGAAACCGTTCACGAATTCGTGGTTCCACATGTTCATGAAGAGGTCCGAGTAGCGTGTCAGATTCTTCATGGGTGTGAACAGACGGAAGGCCCGGCTTGAAATTCCGCCCGGCACATTACCGATACGTTCGGTGGCACGGTTCACCTGTTCACTCGCGAATTTGGCAATCCACGCGAAGAGACCCATTTTGCTCGAATCCACCGGTACTCCGATCCCGACGATGTTACGGACCGAAGGGTCGTGATTCGCTGCCGTATGCGCCAAAGCGAAAATGCCCCCCATGCAGTATCCAGCAAGGGAGATCTCGGAACTTCCCGCGTCCTTCTTTACCGCTTCGCAGGCCGCTGGCATCCAGTCGAGAACGTAGTTGTCCAATGTGACGAAGGCGTCCGCTTCGTCTGGTTCGCCGAAATCGACGAGGTAGACCTGGAAGCCGCGTTGCAGGAGATACGCGACGAGACTTCGGTGAGGCATGAGATCAAAGATGAAGGGCTTCACCATCAGGGGTGGGATCAGGAGGATCGGCACCGGGTATCTGGGCTTCACCCGGCCGAGGTGATAGCGGCGCACCTCGAGTTTGTTCTCCTTGAAGATGACGTCGTAGGGGGTACGGCCGACCACGTCGCGGGGGTCACGAATCAGCCAGTCGATTCCGTTGACGAAACGCAACAGAGCACGATTGGCCTGGACCCGGGCCAGCCGTTCACTTCGTTGGAGGAGGTTTTCGAACATCGCGTGACGAGCCTAGAAACGGGCACTGCCTATGTCAAACGACACTCCCGACCGGAGTGCCGTTTGACGCTCCTCTGCTTCAATGCACAGGACTCGTTCCCGGTTGCCCGTGGGCCGCGCGGCACGGATCGCTTCCTTCCGTGACGCGCCCACTCCCTCAGAATCACTGCCGGGATTTGGGACCGTAGGTCCGCCACAGATACGCCACGATGTCGTCGGACTCATACATCTCTGTATCTGTGTTCGGATCGATCAGGTACGGGACCTGAACCTTGCCGCCCCGCTTTTCCAGTTCAGCGCGTTGGGGACTGCCTTTCGGCACGTTCCGTACGAGATATTCGAGGTTCAGCTCACATAAAGCTTCACGAACCTTGCGGCAGTACGGTGATCCCTCCATGTTGAACAGTTCGAGTCGCTTGAGACCTTTGTGCGGCCTTCCACGGTAACTCCGCCCCGAATTGAAACGCGGCAGCGACGCTGCGCCCGAGATCGCGTTGTCCAGGACAGAAGGCAGGGGAATGGGCCATCCTGCTGTCCGTCCGTTTCCATACTCGCGATTCAGGTAGGCGATGATCGCGTCGGACTCGTAGAGCTTCGTCTGCGTGTTCGGATCGATCAGAAAAGGTACCTGTTCCTTGCCGCCGCGTTCCTTCAACTCCTTACGGCTCGGGCTCCCCTCTGCGGCCGTGTGTTCCACATAGTCGAGATCGAGTTCGCTCAAGACTTCACGGACCTTACGGCAGTAGGGACATGCCTCGAAACTGTACAATTCCAGGGGCTGCCGTATCAGCTTACGATCCTTGCGTGACACACGGCACCATAGGCCTCTGCCCAGCCGGATCACGCTCGGGAGAAATGCGGTCACATCATTCAAACCTGCCATGGTATCTTCACCTCATGATCGAATATACGGCGGGGCTGCGCTGCGGGGCAAGGCAACTTCTTTTGCGGCAGCTTGTATAGTTGGGTTCTCGGTCTCCCCACGGCCTGCGACCGGACCGGGCGAAAAAGGACAACCGTTTCAGGTCGCGCACGTTTGTGCCGGCCGTTTGCCGCCGGGCTTGAACAGGGTTGACACAGAGGGCCACAGGATTATCAGAAACGGCACTCCGGGCCTGGCGGATCTCTTTGAGGGGCCGTCAGCCCGACCAGTGGGAGGTGCGGAGATGAAGAAAAGGTTCGGCGCATTTGGCCAGGCCACACAGGCGTTTTTCGCGACGGCCCTTGCGATGACGTTGGGAGTTGCCCCCGCGCTCGCCGTGGACGGTCCGTATGTTGGAATGGAAGTGGGAGCGTCGGTTCCCACCAACGACAACTACCGTGCGCACGCTGAAGCCGGTGTCATGGGTAGCCCCTTCGTTGGCTATATGTTCAACGATTACCTCGGGTTGCAGTTCAATTTCTCGGCACACGGGCAGCCGCCGGATACCTATCCGCCCCGTAGTGGCGTGAAGAACTACAACGAGTGGACAACCCTTCTCGGGTACACTGTGGGACCTCGTCTTCAGCTTCCCTTCGGTGATGATGTCGAACTCTACGCCCTGGCCGAGGGTGGAGGTTTTACGGGTGTGAGTGGACGTCTGACGCAGACCTCACCGGGCTTTCTGATCGGTGGTGGTCTCGACTACTACCTGACCGATCATGTTTCTGTCGGTGCGTTCGGCCGCTGGAACCGCGCCTACCAGGCGCCACGTCCGGTACATCTGCAGTATCTCGTTCCCGAAGATCAGGGCCCGCAGGATGCCGAGTGGGCTGTTGGCGGGATCACGATGAAGTATCGCTTCAATGGTCCCGAAAAGGTCGTGGCACCGCCGCCTCCACCTCCACCCGTGGCACAGGCACCACCACCTCCGCCGCCTGTAAAGAAAAAGATCATTCTGCGCGGGGTGAATTTCGATTTTGACAAGGCCAGCATTCGGCCCGACGCAGCACGCACACTCGATGAGGCCGCAGCTACCTTGAAAGAGTCAGGTGAGCCGGCTGTTCTGGTCATCGGCCATACGGATAGTGTCGGTTCCGACGCCTACAACCAGAAGCTCTCCGAGAAACGTGCCACTTCCGTGAAGGGTTATCTTGTAAGGAAGGGCCTCCGCGCTTCGCAACTGACCACGAGAGGCGCCGGTGAATCACAGCCTGTCGCACCCAACGAAACGGCGGACGGCCGTGCGCAGAACCGCCGCGTAGAACTCATCGTTCAGTAATTTTGTCGACTCGATGACGTGAGAACGGTGTCCTGCAGTCTCGCTGCGGGATGCCGTTCTCTGAAGTCTCCCTCTCATCCCGCCTCGCCTCAGGCCAGGCCATCGAGGATCTTGCGTACGGCATCCTCGACCGTCTTCGGTAGACCCAGTCCGATGGCTCGAAGGAAATGCTGACGAGCTGCACCGGGGTTTCCTTCGGCCTGAAGAGCCTGTGCCAGTCCGATCTGGATCTCCGGATCGTGCGGGCTGGCGTCCGCTGCCCGCTGGAAGCGTTCGCGCGCGGTGCGGACCATCACAGAGCGCGTCGCTGCGTCGGGCGTGAGATCCGTCTCCAGACCACGGCGCAACGCGATGAGTCCGAGATTGTACAACGTATCGGCGCTGGCGCTCAGCTCCATTGCCTGGCTGTATGACGTCTCAGCAGTGTCCAGATCGTTACGGCCCATCGCCAGGCTCCCCAGGTTGTTGAAGATCAGCGCCCTCCCGGCTGCGGTGTTCCGGCGATCCAACGCCTCGCGGAAGAGACGTTCCGCCTCCTGTGTCTCGCCACGTGCCAGTGCAGCCGTCGCCAGATTCCGCATCGGCATTCCGTCCGTCGTATTCCGTGCTGCCGTGTCTTCCCACAGGCTGAAATTGTCGCGCCAGACAGGATTGCGCCAGAGTGTCTGAGCTCCTCCTGCAACGACGAGAACCCCGGTAGCTACGCTGCACAGAACTTGCCGCCGGAGAGTTGGATTCGACTCCAGAAAACCAAGCATGATGTCGGCAAGAAGCCAGCAGAACCCGATCGAAGGGAGATAGAGGTAGCGTTCGGCCAGCGGCGCTGTGGGTGGCTTGAATACGACTGCAAGCGAAGGTGTCAGTGTCAGCACCAACCAGGCGATCGCCCAGAGACGTGTGTAGCGACCGTTCTGCCACGCGGACCAGGCAAGCCAGAGGATGGCTACCGGTCCGAAAAAACCAGGCAGAAGAGCTGAGACGGTTGTTGGGACATCCGAGATGTAGGCATTCGGGGGATAAGGGAACACGAGCAGGCGCAGATACTCCCCGAGGGCTCCCACAAAAGACTGCAACGGAGCCTCGGGCAGAATGGTTGGTGTCGATGGCAGGTCCTGTAGCCCCTTCCATCTCAGGAGCAGGTAGAGCAACGCTGGGATGAGGAAGGCAATCGGAAGGATTCGGAGGTCTGCTCCCTGTTTCGATCCCACCTGTGTTGCGAAATCTCTTGGTGCGGGCAGATACAGACTGGCTGGAAGAAGGACGATGAGGGCCACGGCGGTCTCCTTGCAGAGCAGGCCAAGGAACACGCAGGATCCCGCCAGAAGGGCGCGTACCGTCAATGACGGTCGCTCCCGGTTCAACAAGAGGAAGGCCGTCAGGCCGAGACATGCCACCATCACGTCGGGACGTGCTGCCATCCAGGCGACCGACTCCGTGTGAATCGGATGCGCGGCGAACAGGGCTGCTGCTGTCATGGATCCCGGGAGTGCATACCTGTGTCCCGAGAAGAGCAGGAGACTCGCCTGGAAGACAAGGAATGTGGCAAGCGTGTGCAGTGCGATGCTCGTCAGATGGAAGGCCCACGGCGCACCGTCCCCGATGAAACGATCGATCTGGTAGGAGATGAGTTGCAAGGGGCGGTAATAGTCGGATGGGAACTGCGGAATGTTCGGTGGCGGAAAGAAGATGGCCTTCAGGCTCCCGAGAGCAGGCAGCCACCGCTCGATGCTGATTGGATCGTCCCAGACGAGGCCGTATCGCAGGGTAGGGGCATACAAGGCGAAGGCAAGCAGGGATACCGCCAGGCCGGCGAGGATCCGGTGGCCTGGCGACACATCCGAACCCTTACTGGCAGATGTTTTCGCTGAAACACGATCCGTCTGGTGATCCACCGGACGCGGAGAAGAACCGCTGCGGCCACGTTGCGTTGCAGTCGAAAGGTCTCGTCCTTTGCGCTCTACCCGCTTTGCCGCCAACTTGTCTCCACCCTCTCGCCTTTATGGTTCCTGCGATGGCGGCCTTTCGAGTTTCGCTCCAGCCGCGCTTGATCAGCGGCTGATCCAACGGGCTCTCGTAACACCTGCCGTAATCGCAGAACTCAGTGCTGCACGGCCGTGGCGCACGGCGGCTGATCGCTCACCTGCGCTTCGGCCAGATTCCCGACCAGCACGAGACTCAACTCTTCCGGCCGCAGGTACTTCCGGGCGACCCGTAGGATATCCTGCTTGCTGACCGCATTGATACGTTCTGCATACCGCTCGATGTAATCGTCGCCCAACTGAAAGAAGTCGACCTGAGCGAGAAATCCGGCCATCTTGGCATTGCTGTCGAGGCGGAGTGGGAAGCTTCCGGTGAGATAGAGTTTGGCGTCCGAGATCTCCTCGTCGCTCGCCTCCTCCTCGCGGATCCGTTCGATCTCGCTGCAGGTACGCTGGATGGCCTCGGACGCGGAGGCGTTTTTGGTCTGCAGGGACACCTGGAATGAGCCGGGTGACTTGTTCACGGAAAAGCCGCTGCCCACGGAGTAGGCCAGACCCCCCTTGACCCGGACACTATCCATGAGCCGCGACGTGAAGGCGCCACCGCCCAGAATGAAATTCATGACCGTGACGGCGTAATAGTCGGGATTGTTTCGTGTGAGTCCCCGGTGTCCAAGGATGATGTTCGATTGCGTCAACGGCTTGTCGATGGTTGCTACACTGGCCACGGGGAGCTTCACCTCCGGGTAGACGAAGGGCGCTTCTGCCCCCGGCTTCCAGTCGCGAAAGCCTGCTTCGAGACGTGTCCGGATGTCTTCTGTCGAAACGTCACCGGAAATGCTGATAATGGCCTGATCCGGACGATAGAAGCGACGATAGAAATCGACGATTTCGGAGCGTTTGAGTTTTTTCAGGGCATCGGATGTGCCGATCACAGGATGTCCGTAGGGTTCCTCAGGAAAAACGAGTTCCAGAAAACGCCGGCCGGCAAGACGCCCCGGATTGTCCTGCTCTGCCTGGATGCTGGCCAGCGCCGCATCACGTCGCCGCGCGATTTCAGCATCGGGGAAGCTCGGTTGCAGCAGGACGTCGAACAGGAGATCCAGTCCGCGATCGAGATCCTTGCTTAAAACAGTGAGGCCGACCGAGGCATAATCGGTGTCTGCACCACTGTCGAGTGAAGCGCCGAGGGAGTCGACTGCCTCGCTGATTTGCGATGCCGAACGCTTCTTTGTCCCTTCAGTCAGGAGATCCGCTGTAAGTCCGGCCAACCCTTCTTTGCCCTTCGGATCGCGCCGGGCGCCGGCATCGAGCAGGACCTGGATGACCACCATGGGAATGGCATGTTGCTCGGAGACAATGACACGCGCGCCGTTCGACAGAGTCAAACGCGCAGGCGCCTCGGCTGTGGCAGCGTGGGACGCGATGCCAACCGTAAAGGGTCCGGCCAGACAGATGAACAGGAGCGCCGCACGGATCAGTTTGTGTCGTGGCTGCTTCATCAGTGCACCCTC
>CAZEWD010000144.1:3112-7704 GCA_964515725.1 uncultured Binatia bacterium (SeqCode) | reverse complement strand
CGATGCAGGATCAGATACTGTGACGGCAATGGGTCTGGGCGGTTCGACGGCAAGTAACGGTGCCCAGGACGTGGGAGTCATCGACATCGGTTATCACTACACCACGGATGCCGATGCTCCATTGCAGGTGCGCAGGCCATATATGCCTCTGTATGTTCGCGCGAACGGAGATGACTCCAACGATGGCCGGCGTCCCGAGCGTGCTCTACGTTCCTTACGTGCGACGCGGGAGCTGGCCGTGGCTGGCGCGACGATTGTCGCGGGCCCGGGTGTCTATGCCGAGGGTGATATCAGCATCAAGAACTACAGCGGTTTTGTCAGCTTCGTGGGTGATCCCAGCGGACGCCTCACTGGCGATGTTCCGGGTCCCGTTCTGGTCGATGCGACCGGATACGATACAGGCTTTGTATTCCTGAACGGCGGTCCGGTGACGATTCGTGGCTTCCACGTCACGGGAGCGAAAACAGCCGGAATCCAGGTGCGAGCCGGAGCCGACGATGCACTCGTGGAAGACAACGTTGTCTTCTCGAACGAACGGCGTGGCATCGAAGTGTTCGGAGGCCATCGGGGCATGGTGCGCAACAATCTCGTCTACGCCAACGGAACCGGAGGCATTCGGATCACGGAGAGTGAAAACTCATCTGTGATCAACAACACCGTTTATGGAAACGGTGAGACGGGTGTACTGATTGGTGCAACCTATGCGCTGGGTGGCGCTCCGGGCACCACTGTGTCTCGTAACATCATTGCCGGCAACGGAACCGGTTTGATGGTGACGCCGAACTCCCTCGATGGGGCCGGTTACTTTGGTTCGTTCAACATTGTCTCTGGCACGAACCCCTTTGCCGCCAGCACTCCGCGTTCGGAATCCGACTTTCTCGCAGACCCGTTGTTCGTGAATCCGGCGGGAGCGGATGGCCGGCTCGGTGGCGCAGGCTTTGCCGATGACGATTTCCATCTGAAGCAATCGAACGGGATCGTCAGTCCTGCCGTCGATCTGGAACTCGAGGCCTTCGACAAACTGGCCGGAGGTTCGACTCGTAGTGATGGACTGCCGGATCTCGGTGCAGCAGATGCGGGATACCACTATCCCTTCTTACCTGCGGGTCACACGCGATGGAGCGCCGGAGAAATCGTGTTTGTCCGGCCGGATGGCGCCGATCAGAGCGACGGTTCGTCCCCAGAGAATGCCGTCCGCACGATTGCGCGCGCACAGACGCTCGGTGGTAGGGGCGCGTTTATCGTGATGGCGCCGGGGCGGTATGAGGTGCGCGGCCTGAGTGTCGGTGCGGCGATGGATGCGACCGAATTGCCGGTCCTGCTCGGCGACACGAAGGGTATCCTGACGGGGACTGATCCGGGAGCGGTGATCTTCGATGCGGGTGCACAGCGCGGCTTGAGTGTGACGGGCCCGGTTCTCATCGACGGCGTGCAAATGACCAATGCAAAAAGTCGCGCCTTGCGGATCACGCCGCGTGCTCGTGGTGTTACAGTGCGCAATTCAGTCTTCTGTGACAACGACGGGCAGGCGATTTCCAGCCAGGGTGACGATATCGATCTCTTCAACAATCTGGTGGTGGGAAATCGTGCCCGCGGCTTTGATATCAGTGTGCGGCGCTCGTCAGCTTACCTGAGGATTTTCAACAACACGATTGCCGCAAACGAGTCGGGTATTTCGATTCTCGACACGACACGCCAGCCGTCCCGCACACGCACCTTCAACAATCTGATTTCTGGAAATGAATCGATCGGCTACCGGCTCCGAGCGCGGCGCAATAGCATTGTAAGTGGCCATCACAATTTGAATACCGATGGCTACGGCCTGGGGACGGCGGCTGGTCCAGGGGATCTCCGTGTTGATCCCCGTTTCACCGTTGCTCCTGCCAGGGGACGGCCGGGTTGTGCGACGTTGGACGGGTTACGCCTCGCGCCGGACAGTCCGGCGCTCGATGCTGGAACGGGTCAGGCTTATGTCTTGTCGCTTGGCGATCGTTCCGTACGTGCAGACGGCATTCGGGATCGCGGTATCGCCGATCTTGGCTTTCACTTTCCAGTAATCCCCTGATGCCAGGAATCTTGCCGTCCCATCGTCCATTGCGGATTGCGTTCATCATCAAGGAGATGGTGATGGGCGGAAGTCAAACCCACCTTCGCCAGGTATTGCGGATCCTCGATCGATCACGTTGGACGACGTGCGGGAGACCGGAGTGCAGATCCTCTCGCCGGCTGCCGAACGCAGCTTCAAGGGGGCCGATCTTCTCGTCCGCATGGCAGCTACGGCACGAGTGCTACGCCAGGCCCGGGTAGATATCGTCCACACGTATCTTCTGCGTGCGAATCTCGTGGGTTCGGTGGCAGCGCGTCTGGCTCGGATTCCGGTCGTTCTCGGTAGCAAGCGCGGCTGTCATGAACGGCGGGGTTTCGAACTGCTCAGTGCAAAAATCGGGAATGCGCTCTCCGATCGGGTGATGGTCAATGCGGAAGCCGTACGAGAATTCGTCCACGGTAACGAAGGCTGCCCGAAAGACAAGATGTTCGTGATTCCCAGTGGTGTGGACACGGATCGTTTCAAGCCGCTGCCACCGGCCGATTATAAGCAGAGGCTTGGTCTTCCCGCCGACGCGATCATCGTGGGCTGCGTCACGCGGATGCGTATCCGTAAGGGTGTCGAGGAGTTCATCCGCGCAATCGCGGAACTGCGCCGTACGGATCCACGCGTGCATGGCGTGATTGCCGGTGAAGTGGAACCCGATCCCTACCTGCAGGAATTGCTCGATGAACTGAACATGCATGAGGGACTCACTTTGCTCGGACGTCGTAACGACATGCCCGAGGTGCTCTCGGCCTTTGATCTGTTCGTTCTCTCCTCGCACGACGAGGGAATGTCGAATGCGATTCTCGAAGCGATGGCGATGGAGAAGGCTGTTGTGGCAACGGACGTCGGTGGTACCTGTGAAGTCGTCCGGCATGGGCAGACGGGACTACTGGTTCCAGCCCGCGATTGTCATGCTCTGGCCGTGGCCATGGGGCAGGTTCTCTCGGCGCCCGAGAAAGCGCGCGCCATGGGACGTCTGGGACGCAGCGTCATCGAAGAAGGATTCTCGGCGCGTTCGATGGTGCGCCAGATGGAAGAGGTCTACCTGGCACTGGCGATGCAACAGGGCGTTCGCTTTGAGACAGCGAGAAAAATGGCGTAAAAAGTGGCGCCATGAAGGTGACCTGCAACGGGCTCGCGTGCATGATGGGGCGGCCGTGGATTTGCGCTGGCCATGAGGCCTGCGCAGCAGGCCAGGGATGGAGCCGAGTGCAATGCCGCAATTGCTGAATGTTGTCATTGTCGTTCTCGAAGGGGCGCGTGCCGATCACTTTTCCTGCCATGGGTATCCACGCCAGACGACGCCTTCGCTCGACCGCTTTGCCCGCGATGGAGTCCGCTTCACCAACATGTTCAGTACGGCTCCTGCGACGTTGGCGGCGCATGCCTCTCTGTTCACCGGATTCCACAGCGTTTCGCACGGGGCCACCTCCGAGCATCCATACCTGAGTGGAACGGAACTCCTCGCTGCGCGGTTGAAAGCTGCGGGCTACCGGACTGCTGCCTTCTGTACGAATCCGGCCGTCAAGCCGGAAAACGGGTTTGGTGCGGGTTTCGATGCCTTCTTCACGCAGCGATATTCCAGTCCGCTGGCCAACCGAGCTGTGTCGTTCGGTCGCCGTACGGCAGATCGTATCCTCAGGCGAACGGACGCCGGCGCCCGGCGTACCAATCTGGCTGTGCAGCACTGGCTTGCCGCTGGAGACCAGCCTTTTTTCGCCTTCGTCCATTACAACGAGACGGAGTTGCCCGTAATGGCACCACCACCGTTTCAAAGGTTTTTCTTTGGATCGACGGCCGAGCTGGAGAGGGCACAGATGCTCCAGCAGCAGGAAAGCCGTCTGGCTGGTGATACGGATGTGGCTGCGGTGAATGCGCTGTACGACGGCGCGCTGCGCTATGTGGATCAGACCTTCAGTGGATTGTGCGATGTTTTGCGCCGAGCCGGAAAATGGGATGACACTCTGGTCATCGTCACGGCCGATCATGGGCAATATCTTGGGGAACGGGGCGTTCTTGGGACGGAAGGTGGCCTGGATGATTCCCTCCTGCATGTCCCTCTGTTCATGCGTTGTTCAGGACGTCTGCCGCGAGGGTTCGTCATCGATGAACTGGCTCAGACAACGGATATCATGCCGACGACGCTCAGTATCCTCGGATTGACGGGCGAAGCGCGGAATCCTCACGGACGTATCCTGGTGCAAGATGGAGATGCCACCCCGGGTCCGGAATTCATCGTGGCGGAACGCTTCCGCCGTACGCGTGCAGAATCATTCGAGTACGGGAGCAGTCTCGAACCACGCATGAAGTGTATCCGCACGCGACGCGAGAAGTTCATCTGGAGATCGGACGAAGCCAACGAGTTCTACGATCTGGTGGCGGATCCGCGTGAACAATACAACCGGATCGAAAACACCGTCTTTCGCGCCGATGAATTGCGCCGGCAGCTTTTTCACTGGCTGGCAGAGGTTTCTCCGTTCGAGGCGACGCAGCCGAA
>CAZEWD010000144.1:0-3102 GCA_964515725.1 uncultured Binatia bacterium (SeqCode) | reverse complement strand
GGGTCGGGAGCGTGAAAGCGGCGCGCGATCGTCGTGTGGCAGTCATTGGTCTCGATTCGGTGCCGGCAGATCTTCTGTTCGGACACTGGATCGACCGGTTGCCGCATCTCGGGGAACTGGCGCGCCAGGGTACGTGGGGAGTGTTGCGTAGCTGTGATCCTCCCATCACGGTCCCTGCCTGGGCCAGTATGTTGAGCGGGCGAGATCCGGGGGAACTGGGAATCTACGGCTTTCACAATCGCACCGGACATGGCTACAGCGAGATGGCACTGGCACACTCGCACTGTGTGTCTCACGAACGCGTGTGGGATATCGCCGGTCGCGCAGGTAAGACTTCCGTAATTGCCGGGATACCACTCACCTATCCGACACCCCATCTACGCGGTAGCGCTGTGAGCTGTTTTCTGACGCCGTCACGCCAACATGAGTACGCCTGGCCGCCTTCTTTGCGGGCTGAGGTGGAACGGATCGTTCCGGACTATGTCTTTGATGTCACTGATTTCCGTACCCATGAAAAGAGCGGTCTTCGTCAGCGGATCTTTGCCAAGTCATCGGCACATTTCCGTCTGGCGCGGCATCTTGCTGCGGAAAAGCCGTGGGATTTCTTCATGATGGTGGAGATGGGACCCGACCGGATGCAGCACGCATTCTGGCCGGAGCGTTTTGATCCGGAAGGTGAACTGTTCGAATACTACCGCTTCCTCGATGCCGAGATCGGCCGGTTAGTGGAGTGCCTTGGCGACGTCAGCCTGCTGGTCGTTTCCGACCACGGGGCGCAGGCCCTGCAAGGGGGGTTCTTCATCAACGAGTGGTTGATCCGGCACGGATACCTCCGTTTGATCGAAAAACCGCATTCAATGATGCGGCTGCGTCCGGAGATGGTCGATTGGAGTCGGACCCGGGCCTGGGCCGAGGGCGGATATGTCGGACGTATTTATCTGAACGTGGCCGGCCGTGAGCCGCGTGGTGTGGTGGTTCCCGGTGAGTTCGAGTCGTTGCGCGATGAGCTGACGCAGGAGTTGCGGGCGATCGAAGGGGGACCATCTGGCCCTGTGACATGCGATGTGTGGCGGCCCGAGGATCGCTATCGTGAGTGCCGTGGAATTGCCCCGGATTTGATGTTGTACGTGAATGGGTTGCGTTGGCGTGCACTCGGGTCGGTTGGTGTTGAGAGTCTTTTCCATAAGGAAAATGATCTTGGTCCGGACGGAGCGAACCATCATCCGGATGGCATTTTTCTGTGGTGTCCGGCAACGGGAGATGCCAGAGGACAGGTCGCCGCACGTAACCTGCTGGACGTGGCGCCAACGCTGCTCGTTGAGCTCGGTATCGAAATTCCGCCCGGCATGCGTGGTATCCCATTCCAGCAGATAGGGCATGCGTGAGCCCATGACGCAGTCGGTCGACTCCACCGAGTTGCCGGTCCACACCTGGCATCGCGTCGCATTGTTCGGAATCCTGCTGGTCAGTCTCGTGATCAACCTCACCGGACTACGTTGGGGATTGCCGAATGGGAACCAGACCTGGGCCGCCGATGCTCTGCAGCCGATGACACCAATGGCTGTCGGCAAGCATGTCCTGTTTGGCGATGGTTGGAATTCGGGCTGGTTCTACTTCAAGTATCCCGTGGGCCACCCGCTCCTCGTCCTGTCGGTGCAAAGTCCTTATCTCGCCTGGGCATGGCTCCATGGTGAGTTGAAGAAACCGTCTTCCGAGTATCCGTTTGGTTTCAAACATCCCGAAGAGAGTCTGGAGCGCCTTGCCCTGTTGAACCGCCTCCTGAGCGCCTTCATGGGAGCCGGTGTCGTCTGGTTTGCCTATGTCACCGGACGGATGCTCTTCGATCGTTCCGCCGGGCTGGCATCTTCCATCATTGCGGCCGGAACCTATCCCCTGGTGTTCTATTCGCACACGTCGAATGTCGACACGCCGCTCCTCTTCTGGATCGCTGCGGCGTTGGCCGCCACATTGTGGAGTGCCCAGAAAGATTCACTTCTGGCCAGTGCCGCCATTGGCGTTTCGGCTGCACTGGCCCTGCTGACCAAGGAGCAGAGTGTCGGGGCACTCGCACCACTCCCCCTCGTGTGGTTGTTGGCGCGCCCGCCAAGGTCCGATAGGGACAGACAATCCCTGCTACGACATGCGCTGACTGCAGCCGGCGCATTTGTCCTGGTCACGGTCGTATGTGCCAATGTACTTTGGAATCCCTCGGGTTACGTGAACCGGTGGCGTTTTTTGATGGGGACCTTGCCGCAGGAGGTGCGCGAGAAATACGCCCCATACCAGTTTCTGGTACAGGTGCCGAAGGAATTCTCCTGGGTGAGGGAGATACAGAAGGTTGGCAAAGTGGCCCTGGTGGTTGCTGATGGACTTACCCTGCCCGTGGCGTTCTGTGGCCTTGCCGGCTTTGTCCTCGCTGCCCGGCGACGCTGGCGCAGTGTGCTCATTCTGTGTGTAGCCATCGCTGCCTACCATGTACTTTCCTTGCGTGCACTCGAGCTGGCACCGGTCCGTTATGTAATGCCGCTTCTCTACTTGGTTCTGCTGGCTGCCGGTGCAGCGGTCGCTTTCGTATTGCGATCCTGTGCCCGGGCAGCAGCATGGGTGCGTGCCATCGGTGCGGTGATCACTGCGGCTGCCGTCGTGTTGACCCTGGTGCCTGGAATCGAGGTGGTGCGTTTGTTGCGAAATGATCCGCGTTATGAGGCAGAAGCATGGCTGCAAGACCAGGCTTTTCCTCGTGCGCGGATCGAGGTGTATCAGCCGATGACGTACCTCCCACGTTTCGAGAAAGAGTGGATCGTGACACGGATTCCTGTCGCCGAGCGAACCACAGCGCTGTTTGCGGGGCGAAAGCCTGATTTCGTCGTTCTGAGCGGTGGAGGGCGTGCCGGATTGACAGGAAAGTACGCCCGCAACTGGCAGCCCGGGCAGGCGATCTTCACCGACTCGGATGCTGCAAAGTCGTTTCTCGAGGAGTTGCGTTCAGGTCAACTGGGATACTACCGTGCGGCCGAATTTCACAATCGATCTTCTTTCATCGATGCGCGCATCAACAGCCTGAGTCCGACGATTACGATTTACGCACGGAATCCGATTTCA
>CAZEWD010000143.1:0-7739 GCA_964515725.1 uncultured Binatia bacterium (SeqCode) | reverse complement strand
GGTGACGCTGCGCGATACCACAGCAAGAAACAGAAGGAGAGTGAATCCCGCATTGAGGAGACCAGCGTAGAACAAGGCATGCACAGGCAGATCGAACACCACGCAAGCGGCGGCGAGGAGCAGGTAGCTGATGCTCGTCGGAACTGTAATGTAGTAGATCACCTCGATGCGGTATCTCGATTGGAAATATCCACGAAAGAGAAGATCGAGGGAAAGAGGGAGGCAGAGAGCGGCAAGCAGGACGCAGTACAGGACCTCGGAATCGAACCCCATCAACCATCCCGTAGCGACCGCCCCGGGGACGGCGGCGCCACACAGGACCAGCTTGAGAAGTATGGCGTTACCCAGAAGAACCCCCGCGCGATCGGGCGTCCGCGCCAGTTCGCGGGTCAACACTCGTTCGATGCCAAGATCCGTGATGAAGCCAAAGAAAAACAAGAAAACGCCGACAAAGGAATAAACGCCGAATGAATGCTCGCCGAGTCCCCGCGCAATGATCAGGGTTGTGACAAAGGCAAGGACCTTCTGAACGAGATTGCCCGCAAAGCCTGCGACCGTGTTGCGGGCCAAACGCCGTAGCATCAGGGAAGCATGCTACCGCGGGGTTTGACACCAGCGCAACGCTGTGGACCGTTCACTGTAATTTCAGGTCACGCAGGGGCAGCCGGCCGAGCACCCCGTCAATGAAGCCTCGAAGCAGCCAGAGATAGGGTTTGAGACGCTCTCCGTGCCGGATACCGTAGACAAGGAGGCGAATCTCTTCCGCCAGAAACAACGTGGTGAATTTCACCTTCTGCCAGAAGGTGCCATGCTTGCGTGTGAAGAAGATGCCATTTCGCCCCAGGAAATAGAGCACAGGGAACGGGATGGGGCGCCCCGGATGGGATGCACCGAAGCCTTTGTGATAGATGATCGCACGGCCATTGAAGACGATCCGGAATCCAGCCTTACCGGCACGGTGGCACCAATCAACGTCCTCGTGATAGCCGAAAAAGCCTTCATCAAAGCCGCCAATGGTCTCGATGGCACGGCGACTCATCATGATGCCATTGCCGATGACCCAGTCGACGTCCTGCACACCGCTGAATTCGGGGCCATCCGGCTTCCCTTGACCGATCAAACGGATCAATTCCTTGCCGTACGTAAGCTGGCCGTAAGCACCCCAAACCTGGCTGGGATCCTCGAGTCGGAGGTTCTTCGCTCCCACCGCGCCGATCGTCGCATCCGTGCGCGCAATGCTCACGAGTTCCGAGACCAGTTCCGGATGCATTTCCGTGTCATTGTTCAGGAGAAGGACGTAATCGGCACCACGAGCCAGAGCGTCCTGGATACCGCGGTTGTTCCCACCACAAAAACCGAGGTTCTTTTCCATGATCAGGACACGTTGCTGGGGAAACCTCTCCCGCAACGCTTCCACACTCCCGTCGGCCGAAGCGTTATCGACGATGGTAACTTCGAAGTTCGGGTACGTGAGACGAGGCAGAGTGGAGACACAGTTCAATACGTCGTCACGGCCGTTCCAGTTCAAAATGACGATGGCCACCCGTGGATCGGTCATTTTGCCCCCCTCGGTGCGGTCCTGCGCAATCCCAGCTCTTCCAACGGTACGGGTCTACGCAGAATTCCATCACGGAAACCACGTAGGCGCAGGAGATATCCGTCCAGCTCATGTGTGCCCAGGCGGTAGCGCAAATCCTTGAGAAGGTTTCCGATCGTGAAGACGGTAAAACACAGAATCTGCCGGAGACTTGCGTTCTTGCGAACGAAAAGGACGCTGTTGCGCGCGGCAAGATAGGTAATCGGGCTGCGGTAGCCACCTCCTGTGGAGGCATGCATCCGATGGCGCACAAACGCTGTTGGCACATAGCGAATCCGCCAGCCACCTCGTCGTGCCCGCGTGCACCAGTCGACGTCTTCGTGATACGCGAAGAATTCCTCGTCAAGCAACCCGACATCGAGTAACGCCTCACGGCGCAGCAACACGGCACTGCCCGCCGCCACATCCACATCCCGCTCCTCCTGGAAGCGGTTGATGTCGGGCTCGAGCCAGCCTTCGATCCGGACGAGAGATCCGTGAAAGGTCAGGACTCCGTAGGCTGCATGGATGCGGGGCGGATTCTCGTCTGTCAATGTCTTGGCACCTACCGCAGCAATTCGGGGATTCTCACACAATCCGCGCTCGAGTTCCTTCACCAGATGCTCGTCCGCCACCGTATCATTGTTGAGCAGGAGCACAGCGTCATGACCTGATTCCAGGGCATGGGCAATGCCGGCATTGCAGCCACCGGCGAAACCCCGATTTTCTTTCAGGCGTAAGATCGTGGCGCCGGGGTATGCCTGCCGGATTGCAACACTGGGATCCGGGTCCGATCCATTGTCCACAACAATGACCGTATCAGCGCGACGCGACTGCGCGCCCAGGCTTTCGAGACAGCGCTGGGTCAGAGCGATCTGGTTCCACACCGGAATGACGACGGCAATACGCATGTGTCAGGGCCGGCGGGCAACAGCGAGGACACCCCCGGCAACGAGCCACGGCGAGATGGCATTGCCGATTCCCTGCACCAAACGACCGCGTCGATTCAACTCCCAGCGCTTGTGCCCGGGAGCCATATCAAAAAGGCCGGCGCGGTAGCCAAAGAACGAGGAGGAGTCGACCCACAGGCCCTTACCCAGGGGCGCTTTGAAATCATCGGCATGTAACGACAACACTTCAAAACCGGCTTCAACCAGGAACGATTTCAACTCGGCTCCGGTGAAACGGTACTCCGCAAAGTCGAGCTTGAGTCCCGAGCGGCGTTTCTGGGCATCCCGAAAACGACGTAGATGATTGATCAAAAGACGGCGAAAAGGATTGTTGTAGGGCACAGCCACCAGAGCAATGCCGCCGGGACGAAGTACGCGCAGCAGTTCTTTCAGCGCAGGCACGGGGCCCTGCGGATCGTGCTCAACGACACCGAGCGAGATCACACCACCCAGGCTACCGTCTCGTAATGGGAGTCGTTCGGTATCGCCGGTGAAGAGGATTCCGTCTCCACCCTCCTTTGAGGCCTGAACGAGGGCCTGATGTGCCTGATCGGTCCCGAAGACACGAAACCCACGCTGGCGCAGATAGATGACCCAGCGCGCCAATCCGCAGCCTGCATCGAGAATCGGCTCGTCACGCGGCAGATTTCGGAGAAACACCGGAAGAGTGGTTTCGAAATCGCAGAGACCGATATGATCGGCGACCGTATCGAAGCTCCAGAAGATCTGGCTCGCCTCGATGCCGGTATCCACGGTGTAATACGTGAAACTCATGGCGATTTGGGCCGCAATCCGAGTTCAGCAAGGGGCAACGGCCGATCGCGGAGGGCATCGAGCATACCGCGTATCTTGGCGGTCACACCGGCCTGTTCACCAGTCACCAGACGGCGCAGGTACTGCAATGGCAAAGTCACCAGTTGAAAGAGGAGAAATTTCAATTTCTGCAACGGTGAAGCGTGCCGGCGAACGTACAAAATCATGTTACGGCCGGCGAGATACTGCCGCGGCGAGACATAGCCCTTACCGCCCGAGCTACGGTGGCCCTTGTGGTAGATTCTCGCACATGGGGCAAACACGACCCGCCAGCCCAACCGCCGCGCACGCGTACACCAGTCGACATCTTCGTGGTAGGCAAAGAACTCCTCATCGAACAAGCCAACCTCCTCGAGCGCTTCACGCCGGAAGAGCATGGCTGTACCGGGCACCCACTCGACGTCGAGTTGCTCGTCGAAACGCCCGTCATCGAGCCAGTAGTAACCGATCAAACGAACGAGTCCTTGCCGGTACGTCACCTGCCCATAGGCAACCCACACACGTGCCGGATCATCCCATGCGAGAATCTTGATCCCCAGTACCCCAATGCGAGGATCCGCCTGCGCAACCGGAACGGCCCGCGACAAAACCTCGCTCTCCACAATGGTGTCATTGTTGAGTACGAACACGTAATCGTGGCCGGCAGAAAGCGCGTAGCGGATTCCAACATTGTTCCCACCAGCGTACCCCAGATTCGTTTCGGTCTGCAGGTACGTGATGGATGGGCACTCACGCAGCAGTCGCTCCCTCGGGGATGTCGTTGAACCATTGTCCACCACGATGATTTCACACCGGGGATAATCCAGTTTCATGAGACTGCGAAGACACTCTTCCGTATCGTCGGTGCCGTTCCAGTTGAGGACGACCACAGCGACACGAGGCAGCGATTCAGCACCGGATTCAGCCACGCGCAACTTCCTCGTAAACGGCCAACGTCTGTCGAGCCGTGTTTTGCCAGCTAAATCTCCGGGCACGTTCGAGGCCGGCCATCCGCATCCGCACTCTTCGTTCCGGCTCATTCAACAACATCATCAACCCCTGTCGGATCGACTCCACGGCAAGGTCTGGCAACCACAATGCGGCATCGCCAGCAACCTCCGGAAGAGAACTGTTGTCGGGAACGACGACCGGACAGCCGCTCTGCATGGCCTCGAGCACCGACAAGCCGAATCCCTCATAACTCGACGGACTGCAAAAGAGGAGTGCCCGGCGGTAGAGGACTGCTAATTGGGCCTCGGAAACAGTCCCCAGATATCGGACTCGCTCGGGTCGGCGCTCCAAGAAGGCCGGGGTGTACCCTGGGCGCAAGCGGCCGGCAATGACGAGTTCCAGATCGCCGGCACCAAGCTCGCTGAACGCCTGCACCAGACGATCGACTCCTTTCCTTGGCTGAACGGTTCCCGCATAGAGAATGAACTTGTGTGGCAAGCCCAGGGAGGCAGCGATGGCCTCATCATCTGGCCCCGGATCGGGGGAGAAAAATTCCGCCACTGCTAGTGGAATTGCCGTCACCCGGTTGGACGGAAGCCCCAGTTCGTGAATAATGTCATTGCGAGAGTGCTCGCTGACCGTGATCACGTGTCGCGCACGCCGTGCAGTCCAGGGCACGAGCAACCCCTGATGCCACCGTTGAAGACGTGAAAATGTTTCCGGCTGATGTCGTACGGCAACATCGTGAATGGTGACCACACTGGGAATCTTTCCCCATATTGGAAGGATCCCTTTTGTACCGTGGAAAAGGTCTATTTCTGCACGCCGGCTGATCCAGGGGATCCACTGATCCCACAACGCTTGCATGGCATTGCCAGAAAGCCCGAGTTTGATGCGATACAGGTTCGAAGCCACAGGTAGAAGATCAGGCCGATCGGTAATCACGACGAAAGTGTGTTCCGTCTCCAATTCAGAGAGGGCGCGAATCAACTCTCGCCCATAGGTCGATGGTCCTCCGAGGACACCGAGAAGTGCGCCGATTCCGATCCGCATCAGATCCCTGTTATCGATCCCCGCACCGGCCCTCCCTCACCTCGGAGGCCGGCGGCCAGCCCTCGCCACATAGCGGCGGCCACATCGCCACGAAGGCGCATCACGTACAAGATAAAGGAGAAGAGCCACAAACCGGAAAAGCCCGGAACGAGTAGGCACCAATCAATTCCCCGGGCATGGCGCGCGATCAAACGGAGTAGATTGCGCACCTTGAGTTCTGCGCTGAGGGGCGTGAACCCCCCGGAAAACCCCCGCAATCCATCATGTTCCACCACCGATTGTGGAACACAACGAAGGTCGAAGCCGGCAGCACGTGCTCGCAAACACAAATCGATCTCCTCATAATAGGCAAAGAAACTCTCGTCGAACCCACGAGTCGCCTCGAAGCACGAACGGGTCACCAGCAGAGCGCAACCCATGAGTCCTGACACTGCATAGGAGGCGGCCTGTCGTGTTCGGTACCGCAGGATGGACCGTGGAAACCAGAGCAGCGGAAGGATCACCTTCTCGCCCCGGGAGATCTCTTTTCCTGAACGCATATCCAACACGCGCGGTCCGAGCAGACCACAACGGGGAAACAGACGAGCCTCACGAACGAGACGCTCAACCGAATCCTTTGCGAGGCGAGTATCCTGATTTGCTACCAGAGAAAATTCGGCACCTCTAGCAAATGCCCGCTGAATTCCGATGTTGTTTCCCCCGGCGTATCCCGTGTTCTCGGGAAGGAGGACAAGCTCTACCTCGGACCGGCCAGCGTAACGTGCCATCAACCGCACACGTTCGTCCTCTCTGGATCCATTGTCGACCAGAACGACGAAACACCCCGGTTGCGATTGTGCGAGAGCCGACTCGACACAGGCAATCGTGGCCCCGCCTCCATTCCAATTCAGGACAACGATCCCCACCCCGTCAGACATTCGCACACACTTCTACGATGAAAGAAGCCCAACGTTCGGCCTGGGCTTGCGGCGAGAATCTCGAACGCATGAGATCTGCCGCTCCCCCACCTATCTTTGCGCGAAGGTCAGCGTCTGCGGCCAGAGTACGGATTGCGTCCGCGAGAGCCGTCGCATTCGCCGGGGTACAGAGCCAGATATTCTCGCCGTGAGAAAACACTTCCCTTACCGCAGGAGTATCCGCGGTGATCACCGGGCGTCCAACCGCCGCAGCCTGATAGACTTTGTTGGGAATGACCGCTCCCGCCTTCTGCCCATCATCGAAGATACCCAGACAGATGTCATGGCGGGAAACGAGATCTCCAAGGCTCTCGTAATCCTGCCAGGAGGAGAAGGTTGTATTCACCAGGCTCTGGCGATCTGCTTCTCCACAACATTCCTCCAGGAGGATTCCTTCGCCGTAGAGACAGAAGTGCACGTCCGGGCAATCCCGCAAAATCGCCGCCGCTGCAAGGATTGTCCCGATACCATGCAAAGGGAGGAACGAGCCATAGAAAAGGACCCGCAACGGACGGTGCTGTACCGCTGGGACCGGATCCGGCTTGAAGACGTCCGTATCACAGCCCAGGTGCCACACCTTCAACCGGTCACGCGGAAGTTGGAAATTCCGAATCAGTTGCTCCGCATGCGCCCGCGTATCGATCACGACACGGCCCGGCCAGCGGAGAGACAGACGGTCCAGAACGCGCAGAAGCCTCCCAGCAAAGGAATTCGTAGCGAAAACCTGACGGTCGTCGATCAGAGTTTCACTCAACGTCACCAGAGGGGCGAAGACAATCCGGCGCCGGCGCCGCCCGAGTAGAAGACCCAGAAGAAGCACGTCCAGTTGGCCCTGAAATGTGAGGACATAAACATCCACGGGCTCGAGCCGCTTCCGTCTAGACGCCAGGTGGCGCGCAGAACCGAGGTAGCGGCACAGCAGGCGGCAGGCCGAGACAAAACGGAAATACGCCGCGGATTTTGTGCGTTCACCCTCCCAAAGCGGGGAGTGACATTCGACCACATCAAATCCGGCCTCCCGCAGAGCACGGGCAAGCACGCGATTGACCGTGTACGTCCGCGCGTAGGTGCCGAACAAGCAGACCCTTCGCGGCAGCACCGGACTGCTGCCGCGAAGGCTCACGAATGGCCTCCCCGGGCAACGGAACGAGAAGACTCCGCCGGGCGGACCGCCTCATAGCCATCGGGTTTATCGCCGACTTCGAGCCGGCGCATACGAAACAGGAGATCCTCCAGAAGGGACCGATTGGCTCCGATCAAGTCGGCCAGCAAACCGATGAGGACGGTCTGAAAGCCGATCATGATCAGCAGCACGGTCAGGAGTAGTGACTGGATATGTCCGCCCCCTGTCCCCAAGATGAAAAAATAGATGAATCGAATGCCGGGGATCAGGCCAAGCAGGATCATCGCTCCACCCAAATAGGAGAAGACCTTCAGCGGTTCATACAGTGCATAGATTCG